>JBJTQT010000167.1:0-18077 GCA_046075745.1 Cyanobium sp.
GGCCGAACGTTTCGATGATGGCGCCGGGCCTCAGGTCGAAGTGCTCCTGCACAAGGGCCGTGAGATCACTGTTGCTGAGGCTGCTGGTGCCGAAGCTCTCCACCAGGATGCTCACGGGCTTGGCCACACCGATGGCATAACTCAGCTGCACCTCTGCTTTGCGCGCCAGACCGGCGGCCACAATGGCCTTGGCCACATAGCGGGCGGCATAGGCGGCCGAACGATCCACCTTGGTGGGATCTTTCCCGGAGAACGCGCCACCGCCGTGCCGTGCATAGCCGCCGTAGGTGTCGACGATGATCTTGCGACCCGTCAAGCCCGCATCCCCCTGGGGACCACCCACGACGAACTTGCCCGTGGGATTCACCAGGAAGCGGGTGGTGGCACGATCAGGCTTGAGGCGGAGATCTGCGGTGGCGGGCTCCACCACATGGGTCCAGAGATCGGCAGCGATTCGCTCACGCAGGGCCTTTTCATCACTGATCCCATCAATCTCCGATTCATGCTGGGTGGAGATCAGCAAGGTATCGATGGCCACGGGCCTGTCATCCTCGTAAACCACGCTCACCTGGGTCTTGCCATCGGGCAACAGGTAGGGGAGGGTGCAGCGATGGCGGACCTCAGCCAATCCCCTGGCCAGGCGGTGAGCCAGGCTGATGGGCAAGGGCATCAGTTCGGGGGTTTCATCGCAGGCGTAACCGAACATGATGCCCTGGTCGCCGGCGCCAACCTTGTCAAGAGGATCGCCGGCATGATCATCCGCCTCGTCCACTCCCTGGGCGATATCCGGTGACTGCTGATCAAGCGCAATTAGAACGGCACAACTTCTGGCGTCAAACCCGCCAGCCCGATAGCCCGCATAGCCGATTCCGTCAATCACTTCCCGCACAAGGTGATTGAAATCCACCTTGGCGGTGGTCGTCACCTCTCCGGTGATGAGGCACAGGCCTGTATTCACAACAGTTTCACAGGCCACCCTGCTGGCCGGATCCTGGCTGAGCAGAGCATCCAGAACGGCATCGCTGATCTGATCACAGATCTTGTCGGGATGGCCTTCCGTCACCGATTCGGAGGTGAAGACGTAACGGCTCATGGGCAGGCGAAAAGAGTACGTCAATCCTATGGGTCGCCCTACGGGCTCCTGGTTTCCAGGGACACGCCTTGATCCGGTTCCAGCCCCAGCAGCTGGATTCAGCCCGCCGTGACGGCCAGCTCGCTCCAGTGCTCCAGCAGAGGGAAGGCAGGATCAAGGTCCACGGGTCGCTCCCAGCCTCCTCCGTAACCCAGCACAACCCCAATCCCCGCGCTCTGGGCCATGCGCAAATCACTGTTGGCATCGCCAATCAGCGCGCACTGTGCTGGATCCACATCCATGCGTTCACAGAGCTGATGGATGGCCCTCGGATCAGGCTTGCGGGGGTGGTGATCCGCGCTCCAGATGGCACCGATGTAAGGAGCCAGCCCATGGTTCTCAAGAAACCGCTGAATCCCTGAAACATCGTCGTTGCTGATCACTGCACACGCCACAGCGCAGCTCCGGAAGGCAGAGAGCACCTCCTGCAAGCCATCTGTGGTGTCAGCCCAGGCGGTATGAGGAGGGAGATCCAGATCAGCCAGCCGGAAGGTTTCATGGGCCAGTTCAAGGGATTCAGGCCACCCATGGCCCACCAGCGTGAGGGCAACCGCTGTGCTGATGAGGTTGTGGTCACGGGCTGCTACAGCCGTGATTCCTGAGGGATCCAGGCCGCTTCCCTCAGGATGAAGCCCGTAGGCCTTTTGCAGGAGCCTGTGGAGCTGGCCTGCGTCTTCCTTGGAGGATTGGTGGGCCAGATTCAGACAATGGCGGATGCGACTGGATGCGAGGGCGACCAGTTTGGGCTCGCTCCTGCTCATGGTTCCGTCCTTGTCAAACAGAACGGCATGGATATCTGCCGGCTGGCTGGCAGACAGGAGCACATCCCCTCGCAGAAACACCCTGGCCATGCAGCTGATTCGCGAGGCCTCTTGAGTTACTCCGGATTGACACCAATCAGTTCGCCGTCTTCTGCCTGTTCAAGGAGCATCTGCTTGTAACGGGCTGCCATTTCTTCAGCCTTATCGAAGACTTTCTGGGGGTCGGTCAGCATGTCACCAGGCTCTGGCTCCAGGGCCTTTGTGGAGAGCGAAATGCGCCCTCGCTCAGCATCCAGATCAATGATCATCACTTTCATCTGATCGTTCACATTGAGCACGGTATGAGGTGTTTCGATGTGCTCGTGGCTGATCTCGGAAATGTGGAGCAGGCCGCTCACTCCACCGATATCAATGAAGGCTCCATAGGGCTTGATTCCGCGAACGGTTCCAAGCACAACCTCACCCACCTCAAGGCGGTTCATCTTGCGCTCAACAAGGGCTCTGCGATGGCTGAGCACCAGTCGATTCCTCTCTTCATCAACCTCAAGGAATTTGAGAGGGAGAAAATCAGCCACCAACTCCTCTTTTGCCTTCCGGGTGCTGATATGGCTGCCGGGAATGAACCCCCTCAGACCCTCCACCCGCACCAGGGCACCACCGCGATTGGTTGCAAAAACCTCGCTGTAGATTGTTGCATCCTCTTTCTGCAACTGGCGCACACGCTCCCAGGCGCGTTGATATTCGATACGGCGGATAGAGAGCGTGAGCTGCCCATCCTCATTTTCTTCACTGAGAATAAAAAATTCCCTCACCTCTCCAGCTTCAAGCACATCAGAGAGATGTTCCACCCGATTAATGGAAACCTCCTGCAGGGGCATGAAGGCTGCCGTTTTGGCCCCGATATCGATCATTGCCCCCTTGGATTCAAGGGCAAAGACCGTGCCATTCACCACATCTCCAGGCTTGAAATTGTAGTCATACTTATTAAGGAGCGAGGCAAACTCATCGAGAGTGAAGCCAACCCCATCCGCCTCTCTCCCGGCACCCCTGCTGCTAGAGCTGTCTGCTGCAGGGATTTCGGCGGGAACGCCAAGGTCTGCAAGCTCTTCCACATCAAATGCAGCCTCTGTTTCCAGGCTCTGCAGCTCTTGAGAGGGGGTGACGGTCATAGGGATCAGGCGGTCTGCCCAAGGCAGTGAGAAGGGAAGGCTCATTCCGCCGCCGCGGAGCATGCCCAATCCCAAATTCTAGCCCCTGGGCCTCTTTCAGTTCACCACTGAGAGCCGTTGCTTGGCATGGGGGGAGCGTGTCATCTGACCAAGTCCCTCAAGGGTGGCAACGAAATCGGAGACACTCCGAAATTGACGATAAACGGAGGCAAAGCGGACATACGCCACCTCACTCATCGTCTTGAGCTGCTCAAGCACCAGTTCACCGATCTCATTGCTGGTGACTTCCCGCTTGACCCTTTGCTGCAGCGCCAGCTCGATGTCGTCCACAAGTCGCTCCAGCAGAGCGGGTTCCAGACCAGTCTTCTCACAGGCCCTCAGCAGCCCATGCAGCAGCTTGGAACGGTTGAAGGTTTCCCTGTTGCCATTCCGTTTCACAACCGTGATGGGCACAGTCTCCACTCGTTCGTAGGTGGTGAAGCGAAAATCACAGTTGAGGCACTCCCGCCGGCGACGCACGCTTCGGCCCGAGTCTGCAGCCCTTGACTCGAGTACCCGACTATCGGTGTGTTGGCAGGAAGGGCATTGCATGCCCAAAGACAGCGTATGTTGTCTGTAATTTTAATCAGCTTTTGCTCCTTGAAAAGGGTCAAAAAGAAAAAAGCCCCTCAAAGAGGGGCTTTTTGGAGTCAGTTCGCCGTTATTTGCCGATTTTCGGGGGGTCCCGAAAGGCAATCGCGAAAAACAGTGTGGAAATGGCAAGAGCCAGAATCAGGATGTAGGCGAAGCTCTCCATGGGAGGTCAGGGGTGAAGGGCAGGGAGCCGAAGGTCAGCTGAGCGGTGTTCCGGCAGGAGGAACGTAACCCTGGGGTAGGCGACGGGTGGATCTGTCGCCCAGCTTCTGGAACAGGCCGAATTCCACCTGCTCGCCAAGATCGGGATCGATGCCTGCGAACACATCCCGGAAGAGGGTGCGTGCACCGTGCCAGATGTGGCCGAAGAAGAAGAGGAGAGCGAAGGTGGCGTGGCCGAAGGTAAACCAACCCCGTGGGGAACTCCTGAAGGTGCCATCAGAGTGGTAGGTCTCACTATCGAACTCAAAGGCCTCACCAAGCTGGGCTTTGCGAGCCAGGCGCTTCACATCCGCCGGATCAGTGTAGGACTGACCATTAAGGGCACCTCCGTAAACAGTGGCTGTGACACCCTGCTGTTCAAAGGAGTATTTCGCCTCGGCACGACGGAAGGGGATATCGGCACGAACGATGCCATCTCTGTCCTGAAGCACCACCGGGAAGTTCTCAAAGAAGTTCGGCAGACGGCGAACCTCGAGCTCCCTGCCATCTTTATCGGTGAAGGAGATATGCCCAACCCAACCCGTAGGAAGGCCATCGCCATTCACCATCGGACCCACACGGAAGAGACCACCCTTGGCGGGGCTGTTTCCGACGTAGTCGTAAAAAGCGAGCTTTTCAGGAATGGTGGCCCAGGCCTCTTCTTTCGTGGATCCCTCGTCGAGAGCGGTCTGCACCCGCCGATTGATCTCCGTCTTGAAGTAGTTCTGGTCCCACTGATAGCGGGTGGGGCCAAAGAGTTCGATTGGCGTGGCGGCGGCGCCGTACCACATCGTGCCGGCCACGACGAAAGCTGCAAAGAAAACGGCAGCAATAGCACTGGCCAGAACCGTTTCGATGTTCCCCATCCGAAGGGCCTTGTAAAGCCGTTCGGGGGGGCGGGTGGTGATGTGGAAGATGCCCGCGATGATGCCCACAATGCCGGCGGCAATGTGATGGGCCACGATGCCGCCAGGATTGAAGGGGTTGAAGCCATCAGCACCCCAGGAGGGTTGCACCTTCTCCAGGTGGCCCGTCAGGCCGTAGGGGTCTGACACCCACATCCCTGGACCAAACACCCCCGTGAGGTGGAAGGCTCCAAAACCAAAGCAGCCAAGCCCTGCGAGGAGAAGGTGGATGCCAAAGATCTTGGGAAGATCAAGGGCGGGCTCTCCTGTGCGGGGGTCCTGCCAGATCTCCAGATCCCAGTAGGTCCAGTGCCAGATCGCGGCGAGGAACAGGAGGCCACTGAAGATGATGTGGGCAGCGGCGACGCCTTCGAAGCTCCAGAAACCGGGGTCAACGCCGGTCTCGCCGGTGATGCTCCAGCCGCTCCAGCTACCGGTGACACCAAGGCGGGCCATGAAAGGCATGACGAACATGCCTTGGCGCCACATCGGATTGAGCACCGGGTCAGACGGATCAAAGATGGCAAGCTCGTAGAGCGCCATAGAGCCGGCCCAGCCGGCGACGAGTGCGGTGTGCATGAGGTGCACGGCGAGCAGACGGCCCGGGTCGTTGATGACGACCGTGTGCACCCGATACCAGGGCAATCCCATGGGGGGGTCAGAACTGGGTGTGTGGCGATGGTAGTGGGTGTGGATGGCCGTACGGGGATCAGGTAACGGACCGCAACTGGCCAGGTCTCAAAATGGCGGAGTTGCGGAAGGTCCATGCCGGTGATTCGTTTTTTGCGGGAAGGTCAGGACGTGGAGTGTTATCCCGGAGAGAATCTGCGGGAGGTGGCTTTGCGGGAGGGGATCGAGCTCTATGGATTGAAAGGAAAGCTCGGCAACTGCGGGGGTTGCGGCCAGTGCATCACCTGCTTTGTGGATGTGCGGGGAACCGATGAGGAGGCCCTTACCCCCCTCACCGCCGTGGAAATGCAGAAGCTTCGCCGCCGTCCCCAGAGCTGGCGTCTGGCCTGCCAGAGCCTTGTGCAACGGTCTGTGGTGGTGCTGACCCGCCCCCAGAGCGGACTGGCCAACGGGGAGAGCCTCTGGGAACAGGCCCTTCAGGCCCCGCTGCCCCCTGGACCCACGGCCTGGCCCCAGCCAGAAGAAGCCCAGCTCCCCGAGGAGGACTCCGACCAGCTCGGGGATGGGGCCCAGCCAACCGCAACGACCGATGAAGGGGGACCCAAGGAGGAGAGGGAGCAGTGATACGTTCTCTGCAAACCCGATCCAGCCATGGAAACCAACGATCTCGGCTTTGTGGCCAGCTTGCTGTTTGTCCTGGTTCCGGCTGTCTTCTTAATCATTCTTTACATTCAGACCAACAGCCGTCAGGGCGGCTGAGCCTTTTGCAGTGGGCGTGATCGGGCCACCCAATCAACTCCTCGATTCAGGTTCCCGCACCAGAAGCACAGGTGCCGGTGCGTGCACACGGATGTAATCGCTGACCGAGCTCCCCAACAGACGATCCAGATCCACCAGCCCCTTGGCTACGAGCGGTCGACGGTCCTGGGAGGCAATCAGCAGCAGATCGGCCTTCACCTCCTCGGCCGCTTCACACACCGCGCGACCAATCGCGCCGGTCCTGTGAAGTGGTTGCAGCTCAACACCAAGGTTGCGAGCCCTGAGTACGGCTTTTTTCAGGACCTCATCTTCAGGAGATTTGCCCCCGCGGGAGGCGGTGATGTCCTGGCGGGAAACATGGATGCCCGTCAGCGTTCCCCCTGGGATATCTCTCACCAGTTCACAGGCCAGCTGAATCGCGTCATCCCCCACCCCGGTGCCATCAACGGTGACCAGCAACCGGTTGATCGCACGGACGTAGATGTCATCCCGCACCAGAAGCATGGGCCGCGTGGAGAGCTGAAACACGTACTGACTGGCACTGTTGCTGAGAATCGATTGGAGTCGGTTCAAACCGCGGGAGCCCATCACGATCAGATCGGCATTCACCTCATCAGCCACTTTGAGCACGGTCTGCTTCGTATCTCCTTCCCTCACCAGACTGGTGACCTCAGCAGGCTGCAGACCCATCCGATCGACGGCCTGCAGAACCAGATCCTGGGCCCTCTGGCGATGGCTCTCAACATCTCCCATTCCCTGCTCGGAAATCACATGCAGCAAGACCACCTTGGCCTTCCGGCACGGCGGGATGGTGCGCAGCATGCGCACCATTTCCTCCACATGGCCAGTGCCTGAATCGGCGATGAGCAGGGTGCGGAACACGGATGGGGATCAGGGCTGAATCAGCCTATGGCTGATTGAATGCACTCCTCCACCTCAATGCCACAGAGCGTGATGCAGTTGGATCCGGTGCCTCCGCCTGAGGCAAGCTGGCGTCTCCACAGGCGTGTACTGCCCCAGCACACCGACCATGCTGGCGTGATGTGGCACGGGGCCTACGTGGCCTGGCTGGAGGAGGCAAGGGTGGAGGCCCTGGCAGCCGCGGGGCTTGCCTACAACATCCTCTCTGCCCAAGGACTGGAGCTGCCCGTTGTGCATCTGGCCATCAACTACAGAGCCCCATTGATGCATGGGGATGCGGTGGAAGTGCGCAGCCGGGTGGCTCCACAGCGTGGCCTCAGGCTGCCATGGCAGGCCTGGTTCATCGGCCCCGGGGGAACGGTGGCAGCAGAAGCCCTTGTGGAACTTGTTCTTGTCGACTTTTCCAATGGTGGCCATCGCCGCCGGATCCTCCGCCGCCCCCCAGGGGCGCTGGCCCGCGCCCTGCAACTCCTGAGCGAAGGCCCCTAGACAGTTCACATGTACTATCATGCTGTTCGGCTCTTTCTGATCGGTGTCCGCAGCCATCCCCGGTCCTCCTTCGAAACCACAGGATTGGAACGCAAGGCTCTGGTGGCTTCTGTGGTCACGGTGCCCGGGGATTGGACCCCATCGCCTTTCCAGGCTGCTCCAGGCCTTCGTGAGCCTGGAGCAGGCCTGGCACGCGCCCATGGATGCACTGGCGCTCCATTCCCATTGGCCTGATTGTCTGCTCACCGCGGTGGAGGCCTATCGGGTCGAGTGGGGACCCAATCCACTGCCCAGGGCAGTTCAGCTCTGGGGCTGGGGTCGCAGGGTATTGGTTCCGGGGGACGGGCGCTGGCCGGCCGCCATGCAGAAGGCCCAACCTCCTCCATCCGCTCTCTACTGGTCAGGGCGCGGCAGCCTTTGGCGATCTCTGGCCCAAAGGCAAGCCGTGGCTGTGGTTGGAACCCGCAGGCCATCCCGCCATGGGCTGAGTGTCTCCCGGGAGATCGGGGCCGTGCTGGCACGCGGGGGATGGCCAGTCGTGAGCGGGCTCGCTGCAGGGATTGATGGCGCCGTTCATCAGGGCTGCCTCCAGGAAGGTGGAGTCCCCATCGGCGTGCTCGGCACTCCACTGGAGCGGGTCTACCCCCGCCACCATGCAACGTTGCAGAGCTCGGTGGAGCGGCATGGGTTGCTGGTCACAGAGTTACCTCCAGAAGGCTTTGTCAGCAAAGGATCCTTTGCCCGTCGCAATCGGCTGCAGGTGGCTCTTGCCTGCGCCGTCATTCTTGTGGAATGTCCCCAGGGAAGCGGCGCCCTGCATTCAGCCGAGATCGCATGGGAAGAGGGTATGCCCCTCTGGGTAGTGCCTGCCGATACGGGTCGCGCCTCCGCCGAAGGCAGCAATGGCCTTTTGAGCAGGGGGGCAACAGCTCTCACCCAACCAAGCCATCTCCTGAAGGCGCTGGGCCCAGGCCCCCTGAAGCGCAACCTGCCGATGGAGCACCCGCAGCCGGCCATCGCCCCCAATCGCGGCACCCACCTGGCTGAAGAACTCCTCGCCGCCCTCGGCAGAGGAGCCTCCCTTGAAGATCTCTGCACCACCCTGCAGCAGTCATCGCAGGAACTGCTTCCCCATCTTCTTGAGCTCGAGGCCTCGGGCGCGCTCACCGCCGAGCCAGGACTCTTCTGGCGACCCAGTTGAAACAACGCCCGGCATCCTTTCCTAAGTTGAGCTTTGTGTACTCAATCAGACTGTTGCGTGCAGGGCCCACCACCTCCAACCCCGCCTCGAACCCCCTCGCCATTTCCAGTCGAAAGGATCCCTGCTTCGGCGCTTCTGGCATGGAGAGCGAAACTCAGGAGCCTCGGGGGGGAACCTGCCGGTCTGGATTGGTTGCTGGAGGCTGCCGGTGGTATCCGCCGCGCCCAGCTGCAGCTCCTGAGGCTCCATCCGCAAAGGCCTGTTGATCTGCTTTGTCCCCTGGAAGAGCTGGAGCGTCTCTGGCAGCTGCATCTCTCCGAATCGGTGCCCCTGCAATATCTGGTGGGTCATTGCAGCTGGCGCAAGTTTGAGATCGCGGTGGGCCCAGCCGTGCTGATCCCCCGTCCTGAAACAGAACAAGTGATTGATCTGGCTCTCGATCTGCTCAATGAGCGCAGGTTCCTGGAGATACAAGGGCGTGATCTCTCCCTCTGGGCAGATCTGGGCACTGGGAGCGGCTGTCTGGCGATGGGCCTGGCGGAGGCTCTCCCAGGCAGTCATGGATTCGCGGTGGACGTCTGCCCTGCAGCCCTGGAGCAGGCCCATCACAATCTCCAAAGCTCCGGCCTGGCCAATCAAGTGAGCCTGGTGCAGGGGGATTGGTTCACGGCGGTAGAACCCTGGTGGGGAACCCTTGAGCTTGTGGTGGCAAATCCTCCCTACATCCCCTCCGACACACTGCCCCATCTCGCGCCTGCTGTCAGAGACCATGAACCTCTGCTGGCCCTTGATGGAGGCTTCGATGGTCTCACAGCCATCCGCAAGCTCATCGGGCAGGCCGCCAGAGCCCTTGCACCTGGCGGTTTGCTGGTGCTTGAGCATCATCACGACCAAAAAGAACCTGTGCTCGCTCTACTGGACAGCCATGGGCTGGTGGATTGCCGATCCCACCAGGATCTCGATGGCCATTGGCGTTTTGCCAGTGCAACGACGCCATGACAAACGCCCTCCCTGTCGATCGTCTTGTGCAGCACCTGCTGCGAGATGAGCCCGTACTCTTCCCTACCGACACCGTGCCGGCGCTGGCGATCAGGCCTTCCGCAGCGGAGCGGATCTGGACGCTGAAGCAACGACCAGCCCACAAGCCTCTGATCCTGCTGGGCGCCGACCAGGTCCAGCTGGAGATGGCACTGCCTGGCCCCTGGCTGCCGGAGTGGAGAGAAGAGGCCCAGCGGGTCTGGCCTGGAGCCGTCACTCTGGTCCTCCCAGCCTCCGGTCTCCTGGTACAGGCGTTGAATCCGGGAGGCGAAAGCCTGGGGCTGCGGGTGCCGGACTGCACGATGAGCCAGGCGTTGCTTCGCCAGAGTGGCCCTTTGGCCAGCACCAGCGTGAATCTCTCAGGCCAGCCTCCTGCGCTCACCGCGGAGGAGGCCTCCCGGATGTTCCCTGATCTCGCCCTCCTCGGACCTCTTCCCTGGCCCTCCGGATCAGGCATCCCTAGTGAAGTGCGTGCCTGGAGTTCAGGCGTTTGGAGCCTGCTCCGTGCCCAACCTTCCAAAATGGGCTGATGCTGCTCATCACTTTCCTCGTTCTGCTGGTTCTGTCCCTTGGTCAGTGGCTCTTGACCCCCCTGATCCGTGTCTTCACCCCACTGCTTTCGCTCGAATGGGTGGGTTGGTCCCTGCTGGGTGTGGGCCTCTGGCTGTTTGCAGGTTCTGAATCAGACGATCCCCCTCCAGCCACAAAACTGATCAGTGAAGGTTGGTCTGGATTACGGCCAACCATTCTTCCCCAGGGAGAGGAGCCAGCTTCCCATCCACAGCGCTGAGCTTGCGCAGGCTCACGGCATCAGAGATGTCCCCACCAATCGCCTCGATGGTGTGGCCTGCATTGCTCACAACCAGGTCACAACGCGATGGGAACAACTCGAGAGACGGTACTGAATCCAACGACACTTGTCCGGAAAGATCCTGAGGAATCGCACAGATCAGATCTCCAGGAGCAGGGGAATGCTCTGCCGGCCGAAGGGCGACAAGGGGCGCTTCACTTACCTTATTCACACGATCTTTAATGGCACTCTTGATAAAAACCGCGGGAGTGGCTGCGTAGGGGAAGCGATCAGCAGCTCCTGCCTTCTTCATCACATACGAGAGAAAGGCTGCAGACCATGGATGGGCACTGCTCATGATGTCCTCTCGGCGGTTCATCCTCGGGTTCGACACTCCCTCACGCCAGTAGGTGCGGATCCGTTGCCACTGCCCTGAATCGCCCTCCCGACGCCCCTCCCGTTCCGGGATCGCATTGCGAAAGCTCGGCATGCCGAAATATGTCCACTCCGATAGGGCCAAGGCAACGGCTCGACTGCGCAGGCCCTCAGACATCTTCTTCTCTGTCTCCACCTGGTCCCTTGCCGTGGTCGTCAACAACGGAGTTGAGGGCAGTCGCTTGCTCAGTAGGAGGCCAAATCCGCCCCCGAGAAGGGACAGGGCCAGAACCACTAAGAAACGCCCCCACCAACCCTTCCGATGGCCATTGGCCTCTGCCTCAGGCAGGGAGCGGGCGGGATCCAGCAGCGATTTGTTCTCTTGAACCGCAGCCGGCAATCTCTGCTGCAGCCGATCGAGAACCAGCTCCCTTTCATCCATGAGCTCTTGATGTCGATCGAGCACGGGTTTGAGGCGCTCGTTGAATTTTTGTTCAAAAATCTCTGGCAGATCCTTCAGCAGTCCCTGATAGCTTCTGATTTGTTCCTGCGTAGCCTCAAGCTCATCAAGGGTCATCAGATATTGGTCTTCCTCATCCTCGTGGTTAGGCATCAATGAGGACCAAAGGGGAAAGCCGGCTAACGGATTTGAACCGATGACCTTCGCTTTACAAAAGCGCTGCTCTACCGCTGAGCTAAGCCGGCTGATGGCTGATTCAACCCTACCCCTGAGCCAGTGCCCACAGCACAAGCTGGGTGCGGCTGCGACAACCGGTCTTCTGGAGGAGGGCTGAAACGTGGCCCTCCACCGTTCTGGGGCTGAGCAGCAGAGCGCTGGCGATGGCTCCATTGCTGGAGCCTTGAAGCATCAGGGCCAGCACTCGACACTCAGCTGGGGTGATGCGGATGGGTCCTAACACCGGGATCATGGCTGTGTATGGGAAGGGAAGTGTTCCCACGGCCAACTCAGGGATGGGGATCAGGGGGCTGCTCGGCGGGGTCGTCACTGCCATCCTCCTTAACACTGCACGGCTCACCGCTTTCAGAGACGCCCTCCCCAGCCAGACCCTGATCCTCGAGGGATTCCACTGGCTCAGGGGAAGGCGATGGGGCGGAGAGGGGAATGGGCCTGGCACGCCGAATGGGCAGATTGGCCACCAGCGCCGTGACCCGATCCTCAGTGGCCAGACTGACCTCTCCCCCTTCGATATCGATCTCCACATACTTCTGCACAACCTCAAGAATTTCTCTGCGCATCTGTTCGAGCAATTCAGGATTCAGATCGCTTCGGTCATGGGCCAGCACAAGTTGCAGCCGCTCCTTCGCCATGGTGGCGCTGGGCTTCTGAAGTCCGAGGAGTCGTTGAATGAAATCAAGGAATGCCATGGATCAGAAGAGGCCTGCACGGCGAATCTTTGAAAGCAATCTCGCCCGCAACCCTTTTCTTTCTTTCGAGGGATCGATCAAGGGAACGTTCTCTCCTCGAAGTCTGCGCGCGATGTTGTGGTAAGCCCTTCCCGCGGCCGATGCCGAATCAGACAAGGTGAGTGGTTCGCCTCGATTTGTTGAAACAATCACCTGCTCATCCTCCACCACCAGCCCAAGGAGGGGCAAGGCCAGGATGTCAGTGACAGCATCCACAGCAAGCATCTCCTGGTTCGCCACCATCTTTGGTCGCACTCGGTTCAGAACCAACTGCACAGGCTGAACATTCATTGCGTTGAGCAAGCCGATCACCCGATCCGCATCGCGCACGGCGGAGATTTCAGGGGTCGTGATCACGATGGCCTCCTGCGCAGCCATAGCAGCATTCTTGAACCCTTGCTCCACTCCAGCCGGGCAATCAATCAGAACAAAATCAGACTGGGCAGCAACCAATTTGACAATTTTTTGCATATCCTCCGGGGTGAGCCACTCGAGCATCCGAGGATTTCCAGCGGGAAGCAAGGAAAGATTTGGCTGTTGCTTGTGCTTGACGAGAGCCTGCTCAAGCCTGCAACTTTCAGCAAGAACCTCTTGTGCAGTGTAAACAATTCTATTCTCCAGACCCAGAAGAAGGTCAAGATTTCTCAAGCCAAAATCGGCATCTAGAACTGTTGTGCGCTCCCCAAGCTTTGCCAGGGCAATCCCAAGGTTTGCCGTGAGCGTGGTTTTACCAACCCCACCTTTTCCTGAGCAAATTAGAATGACGCGGGCTGGAGCTGAGGTCACGGGCATATTTGACATCAGGGCACGTTAGTTCAGGTCTGCTCCCTGGCCGACAGCCGACTGGTCAGGGAGACGGGCTGGCATGGCTGCCAGGGGCCAGAGAGGGTCGGCAGGATCAATTCGGATTCGCCCATCCACGAGCTGAGCCTTTTCAGCAAGTCCAGGTGGCGGTCCTTCGGCAGGCCCCCGGGCCACCTGATCCGCGATCCGGAGCTGCAAAGGATGGAGATGGAGCGCGACGATCAAGGCTGAGCGATCCCCTCCAGTGCCCGCATGGGCCACCCCTCTGAGACGTCCCCAGACCATCACATGCCCCTCGGCACTGATCTGGGCACCAGGGTTGACATCTCCCAACACCAGCAGCGAACCAGCCACATGGCGACGGTCTCCTGAACGCAGGGTGCCCTGATGAATCGAGAGAGCCGGGAAGAGGCCTCGCTCCTCTGCTCCATCCCTCTGTTCCGATCCATCCTTCCCCTCGGGAGCGGATCCGGAGCCCAGGCTGAATCCCAGAGCTGCCGCAGCCACCCTGGCCCCCTCCTCCTGGCAGCACACCTGGTCCAGGTGGAGGGACTCTGCATCCAGAAGCGCCACCAATCTCTGGAAATCCCCGATCCTCAGGGGCCATAGGCCGCTGATCAGGGTCACCGCACCCTGGAGGGATGGATGAAGCAGCAGGGCATCTCTCACTTCCTCTACAGGATCCCCTGCCTCCTCCCACCTCGGGAGCCTGAGGAGATGGGGCCGATCCCCATCGGAGCCAGGGATCAACTGGGCAGGCATGGCAGGCCGTGAACTCCAATCCAGACCCTAAGCAAGGGGTGCCTCCCAGGCTGGAGGCACGAAAAGGACCCTTTCCACCTGCTTCGGATACAACAACCAGGCCCAGGGTTCCTGGTCGGTCAAGGTCCGCACCAGTTTCGAGTGGTCCTCAAGGGCGGCCAATCGCACTCCATCCCAGAGGCGCAGGCCACTGCGGTAGGGGTCATAGCCCCTGGTCTGCCCTTGGAGAAGCGCACAGCAGCCCTCAGCATCCAGCCCGATCCGACTGGCCTCTCTGCGGACCTGGGCCAGCAATTGCAAGCGGTCCGAGGTTGAAAGATGGCGCACGTCCATCGCCTTGAGCAGTTGGCGGTGCAGGAGCCTGGTGCAGGGATCGCGCAGTTGCGGCGGCCCCTCCTCATGCCAGCGGGTCAGATGGTAGGTGGTGCGGACATCGTCGTTGGCCAGGAAGCTGCCGAGGGAGAGCGTTTCCCGCTGCCAGAGCCAGGTGGCCATGACTTCATCAGCCCACACCTGGCTGGGGCCAAGCTCCCGGGCAACCTCGATCACCCGTCTGAGCAGCCAGTTGCTGCCCACATTGAGGCGATGGTTGTAGACACTGCGATACATCAGCTGACGCACCACGAGGTAGTGCTCCACAGCCAGCAGTCCCCTGGGGTGGATGGCGAGGGTTCCATCCGGCGCCAGCACCAGCCCCGCCACCAGGCGATCCAGATCCAGATGCCCATAACTGGCGCCAGTGCTGTAGCTGTCGCGCAGGAGGTAATCCAGCCGGTCACAGTCGAGCTGACTACTCACCAACGCCTTGATCGCCGGCTCCGCGAATACCCCCGCTTCCAGCAGGGTGGCCACGCTTTCGGCGGTTCCCCTGCCCTCGGCATCCAGACGGTTCCGCAGAGCACCCTCCTCACGGATCACCCGTGCCGACCACCGCTCGTGCTGGATGCCGAACATCTCCTCGCCGCTGTGGCTCAAAGGGGCATGACCGATGTCATGGAGGAGAGCAGCGGCATAGAGCACCACCCTGTGCTCCCCGAGGCGGGGATGGGATCGCTCGAGGTGGTGAAGGGCTCGCCTGGCGAGGTGGAGCACCCCAAGAGAATGGGTAAACCGGCTCGATTCCGCCCCATGAAAGGTGAGATTGGCAGGACCGAGCTGGCGGATGCGCCGTAGCCGCTGAAAAGCGGGAGTGTCGATGATGTCAATAGCCATCGCCTCCGCCGGCACAGACCGATCGAGCTGGATCGCACCGTGGAGGGGATCGTGGTAGGTGCGGAGTCGCGCACTCATGGCCCAGCTTTAGAAGAGGTGATTTGCTCCACCAAAAGCTCCTGAGCGGCCTGGAGCCAATGGTCCTCTCTGGCGGCGGGATTCAGAGGTTCAGGCTGCTCAAGCAGGAGATCCGGCGTGATTCCCAGGCTCTGGATGTCGTGACCGGCGGGAGTGAGGTAGTGGGCCACGGTGACGGCCAGTCCGCTGCCATCTCCAAGGGGGATCAACGTCTGAATCAGCCCCTTTCCAAAGGTCTGGCTACCGACAAGCCTGGATCGACCATTGTCCTGCAACGCTCCGGCCAGAATCTCGCTGGCGCTGGCAGTGCCCCCGTTCACCAGGGTGAGCATGGGGCCACTGAAGACCTGCTCCGCTGAGCTCTGCTGGCTGGCGCTGATGCCTGAGCGATCCCGCGTTTCCACAATCGGCGCTCCTGCCAGAAGGCCATTGGCCACAGCCAAGCCAGCGCTCACCAGGCCCCCGGAATTGTTGCGCAGATCGAGGATCACCCCCTCCACTGGGCGGGAATCGGGCACACCCCCTCCTCGGAAGGCACGCAGGGCCTCTTTCACCTGGGAGGGCACGGGCTCGCTGAACTGCGTGATGCGCAGGTATCCCAGGGAATGGCCACGAAACAGCAGCCGTCTGCTCCGCACGGGCAGGAGATCCACCTTTCGTCTGGTGAGTCGGACATTCCGCATGGCTCCGCCCTGTTCCTGCAGGCGGATCTCCACCTGCGACCCTGCCGCACCGCGCAGGAGAGCTGCTGCGCCCTCCAGCCCAAGATCTCCCGTCGAACGCCCATCGATGGTGAGAACCTCCGTACCGGAAACAATCCCTGCCTCTGCGGCCGGAGAGTCATCCAGGGGGGCGATCACCACGACCTGCTGATCCCCCCGCCGCAAACCCAGCTGCAGCCCCACTCCGGAAACGGACCCCTCGGTGCTCTGACGAAGCGCCGCGAAGTCGGACGGACGCAACATGCGCGTGTAAGGGTCTCCGATGGGGGACAGCATGGAATCGATGGCGTCATAAGCCTCCTTTGAAGAGTTGATGGGGTTCTCAAGGGTCTCCTGCCGGCGCTGTCGCCAGTGAAGCCGCTCCAGCAGGTCAGGATCCACATAGCTCTGATTCACCAGCCGCCAGGCATCCACCACCAACTGCTGGGCATCGTTCAAAGCCCATGCCTTGCCAGGAAGCACCAGCAGAAGGGTCAAAGCCGGAGCCAGGAGCCTGGCCAGGCAACGCCTCGTCGGCCACGTCGCTTGCAGGTGACGAGCAGGAGGTGTTGCAAAGGGTTGAGGGCGGGGGCGGGGAACGGGGGAAACGCTCACGGGGTGGGAGGAACGATCAGTAGACTTTCGCAACCAAACGCCCCCCGCTGCATGGCGAACTCGTCACCTGCCGCGCCTGACGCCAAGAACAACCCCGTTTACGAGTGGTTCAACGAGCGCCTGGAAATCCAGGCGATTGCGGATGACATCTCTGCAAAGTATGTCCCGCCTCACGTCAATATCTTTTATTGCCTGGGAGGAATCACCCTCACCTGCTTCCTCATCCAGTTCGCAAGTGGCTTTGCGATGACGTTTTATTACAAGCCAACGGTCGCCGAGGCCTACGCCTCCGTTCAGTACCTCATGACGGATGTCAGCTTTGGTTGGCTGATTCGTTCCGTGCATCGATGGAGCGCCAGCATGATGGTGCTGATGCTCATTCTCCACGTCTTCCGTGTGTATCTCACCGGCGGCTTCAAGCGGCCCCGGGAGCTGACCTGGGTCACTGGAGTGGTGATGTCAGTCATCACGGTTTCCTTCGGGGTTACGGGTTACTCCCTTCCCTGGGATCAAGTCGGCTACTGGGCCGTGAAGATTGTGTCAGGAGTTCCAGCTGCGGTTCCTGTCGTTGGCGATTTTATGGTGGAACTTCTCCGAGGAGGTGAAAGCGTCGGGCAATCTACCCTCACCCGCTTCTACAGCCTCCACACCTTTGTTCTTCCCTGGCTCCTCGCTGTCTTCATGCTCATGCATTTTCTGATGATCCGAAAGCAAGGTATTTCTGGTCCTCTTTAAAGCAATTAAGCGACTTCCATCACTCCAATTTCGTCAGAGCCATGCACATCCTCAAGAAACCGGACCTCACCGATCCAAAGCTCAGGGCAAAACTGGCTAAGGGCATGGGACACAACTATTACGGTGAACCTGCTTGGCCCAATGATCTTCTCTACATTTTCCCTGTCTGCATCCTGGGCACCATTTGCTGCATTGTTGGGCTCGCCGTCCTTGATCCAGCAATGCTTGGGGACAAGGCTGACCCATTCGCCACCCCCCTGGAAATCCTTCCAGAGTGGTACCTCTATCCAGTGTTTCAGATCCTTAGGGTCGTCCCGAACAAGCTTCTTGGGATCGCGCTGCAAACCATGGTTCCTCTGGGTCTCATGATGGTTCCCTTTATTGAGAGCTTCAATAAGTTCCAGAACCCTTTCCGCCGCCCTGTGGCCACCTCAGTGTTCCTCTTAGGCACTCTGGTCACGATCTATCTGGGGATAGGTGCGGCACTGCCCATCGATAAATCCCTTACCCTCGGCCTCTTCTGAACCACATTCACAGCTGATGCATTGCCCCCTGAGCTGGAGAGCTCAGGGGGCTTTTGATTGTTCTCTCTGGAGTAAGGGGCTGACCGGTGGGGCGTTGTGTTAGGTTGATGAACTGCGCAGGAGGGACGGAGAGTCACTCCAGTGCAGCCTTTACAAAGTGGAGGGGCGAGAGTCCAGCCATGTTGTAGGGTGAAGAGGTTGCTGAAAGGCAACAAGT
>JBJTQT010000168.1:0-24503 GCA_046075745.1 Cyanobium sp.
GGGAATCATGCCGAACAAATCAAATACAAAGTCGACGCGTATCTGGCAAAGCTGGAAGAATGCACCCCTTCAATGTTGCAATACGAGTGGGCTTGGCTACAGCAACACATCGAATCCTTGGAGCATTGTATCAGCAACTCCTCGATGTGCGATGAGATTGGAGGGCAAGTGCGTGGCGAAGCCCTGCTTGAGGAAAGCAGACAATTGGCCATTGTGTTGGATGAGGAGTTCAAAAAAAGGATGCTGCATCCCAGAAATTACTCTCGTCCCGTTGAAGCTGGTGAGCATGCCTGGGAGTTGAGCCTGGAATCGATCCGCAAGGAATGGGGATTGGATTGAGGACTCGGTGAATCGAATCCTCAATCCAAGGTAAGCAGCGAAGCCGATATCTAGACCTTTGCCCACTCAGAGCGCTTCAGGCCCTCGATCACCTGTGCGGATGCGGATGGCATCCTCCACAGGACTCACGAAGATCTTCCCATCACCGATCTCACCGGTGTGAGCAGCTGTGCTGATGGCGCTGAGAGCCGCCTCAAGCTTTTCATCGGGGATGATGATCATCACCTTAACCTTTTGGATAAACTCGATCGTAAACTCTGTCCCCCGATACCGTTCCACCTGACCTTTTTGACGTCCAAAACCTCGGGCGTCGGTGACGGTCATGCCGACAATATCAATGGCAACGAGAGCATCTTTAACCGCATCCAACTTGCCAGGTCGGATCATGGCCGTGATCATTTTCATGGGTTCAAGAAGAAGGGATCAGTTGGTCATCGGGTCGTAGGCTTCTTCGCCATGGGCGACGAAGTCGAGACCACGATCTTCCTCCTCAGCAGACACACGCAATGGCATGAACGCCTTGAGGATATAGAGGATCACGGCAGTTGCCAGGGCCACAAAGCCATAGCTGAAGATCACTGCCTTCAACTGGGCGATGAACATTCCAAAATTGCCACTTTCCTCAAGAATCTTGGCTGAAAGCGGAAAATAGTCCGCTGGCACCAGGGCTTTTTCCGCAAACAGACCAGTGAGCAGGGCCCCCAATGTTCCGCCCACGCCATGCACCATGAAGGTGTCCAGGGAGTCGTCAAACTGGATGGCTGATTTCACGCGTACGGCGATGAAACATGCCAGGGCGGCGAGCGCACCGATGATCAGGGAGGCGGGAATGTAAACGAAGCCGGCTGCTGGGGTGATCCCCACTAGACCAGCGACGGCTCCGGTGGCCGCCCCCACTGCCGTCGGCTTTCCATCCTTAAACCACTCCAGCAGACACCAGGCGAGCAAACCAGCGGAGGCTGAGGTGCTGGTGGTGAGGAAGGGGTAACCCGCTGTTTTGGAGGCAAACATGCTGGCTCCGTTGAAGCCGAACCAACCGAACCAGAGCAAACCGGCCCCGAGCAGGATGAAGGGAACGTTGTGAGGTGGACGCTTGTTGTCGGGCCAGGTGGCGCGGGATCCGATGATGCCAGCGGCAACCAAAGCCGCCACCCCCGAAGCGATGTGCACCACCGTGCCACCGGCGAAATCCAGGGCTCCGATGGAACCGAAGGGGCCGAGGAAACCGCCCCCCCAAACCATTTTCGCCATGGGGCTGTAGACAAAAAGGCTCCACAGGAGACAGAACCAGAACCAGGCCTTGAAACTGATGCGCTCCACAAGGGCCCCGGAGATCAGGGCGGGAGTGATGATGGCGAACATGCCTTGGAAGAGGGCAAAGGAGGTGGAGGAAATCGCAAAGCCATCGGCCAGGGGTGCATCACCCATATCTCCGCCCAGGCCCTTGAGCATGAAATGTTCCAGACCACCAATGAAGGGGCTGTTGAATCCCAGGCCAAAGGCAAGGCTGTAGCCGATCACCACCCAGAGCACCCCGATGAGCCCCATCAGGAAGAAGCTCATCATCATGCAGTTCAGAACGTTCTTGGAGCGGGTGAACCCTCCGTAGAAGAACGCCAGGCCCGGAGTCATCAGCAGCACCAAGGCTGAGCCAATGAGCATCAGGAGTGTATCCGCGCCATCGGTGGGAACCTTCGAAAGAGCCGCCTGCGCCGAGCCGGCCAGCAAAGGAAGGAGCCCCGCTCCGGTTGCCAACAGGGCAAAGGCCAGTCGGCGGAGCTGGGGCTCACGGAGGCCATCGGCAAAGTGCCGGCGCCAGCGATCGAAGGTGTCCATGGCGGAGGGCTCGCCCATGGACGAAGAGCTTCGTGTCATGAAGAGGACAACCGAAAAAGTTCGACCCCTACATCTCACAAGCTCGAGGGGCACCTTCTCTGTAACGAGTGGAACAATATCTGGCGAAAGTTGCCGTAAGGAGGAAATCAGGAACAGGGATGACGGATCGTCCGCCACTCTCCGTTCAACGTGCTCACCTCCACGCCGATCCCGATGGGCTGTTGGCTCGACTCAGACTGGAGCTCCCACCAGCGAAGGGCCTCCGTCCAGGCGGCCTCGTGGGAGTCGTAGAGATCGTCCAGCACTGGATGGGGATCCCCTGCGAGATTCACCAGTCGATAGGCACGGGGCGCCAGGAGGGACGCTCTGGAGGGAGTGGATGGGCGAGCGGAAATGGTCATGTACGAACTCCTAGCCATCCCTGCACAATGGCGGCAAGGCCAGGAGCGGAACTGTCATAACTGCAACACTCAGCGCAGGTAGGTCCGAATGTTGGGTCTGCACCAGAACACCAGGGCCGCCACGTTGATCCCCCAGGCGAGGGGGGCCGCAAAGGCGAGAACCGCTCGCCCCTGATCCACTATCACCAAGCGGACGATGGCGTAAGGAAGGGCAACGGCCAGGCCCATCGAAAGGGCCACGATGGCCAGGATCTGCCCCCAGTGCTGCCAGCGCAACAGAGCAATGGAGGCGATGATGCCTAGAATGGCGGTGGGCAAAACAGCGCCAGCTCCGACGGAGATGTTCACTGTCCGCCAGACCGGATCAGTGAGGATGAACCGCAGGGTGAGGGGGATGATCAGGAGGTTCCCCAGAAGTCCAAGCCAAGCCATGGGCCTGTAGCCCCATGGTGGACAAAGACTGAGGGCGTCTGGCGTAGAGGTCGCGCTCTCCAGCTGCACCGGCATCCCACATCGGCGTGAATCGGCCCCTATCCTGCTGCGTCGTGGGTGGATGACGGAAGCTGCGCACACCATTCCCAGCTCTGCGGCGCGGAGCCCTTCACACTTTGCAGGTGAATCTGGGGTATCGCTGCAACCAGGCCTGCAGCCATTGCCATGTGGCGGCCGGGCCATGGAGGCAGGAACGCATGGATCCAGAAACCGTTGCCCTGATTCCGGAGGTGCTGCAAGCGCAACACCTGACAACCCTGGATCTCACAGGGGGCGCACCTGAACTCCATCCACAGTTCAGGTCCCTGGTGCGAGAGGCAAGGAGCCTGGGCGTGGAGGTGATTGACCGTTGCAACCTGACCATCCTGCTTGAGCCTGGCCAGGAGGATCTGGCCGGTTTCCTGGCGGAAGAGGGCGTCACGGTCGTGGCCTCCCTTCCCTGTTACCAACAGGACAACGTTGATCGCCAGAGGGGGAGAGGGGTTTTCGCTGCAAGCATTGAGGCCCTGAAGCAGCTCAATGGGCACGGCTATGGACTGGAGAATTCCGACCTTCACCTCCATCTGGTGTACAACCCTTCAGGACCGACCCTGCCGCCTGCCCAGAAGGCCTTGGAGGACTCCTACAAGGAGGTGCTGGCCCGTGAGCACGGGCTGAGCTTCCACCAGCTGAAAGTGATGAGCAACATGCCGATCCAACGGTTTGCTGAGCAGCTGGAGCGGGAGGGAGCCTTGCAGGACTACCAGGACTTGTTACGCCAGAACCACGCGATGGCCAACCTGCCTAGGGTGATGTGTCGCTCCTTGATCAGTGTGGACTGGCAGGGAAGGCTCTATGACTGTGATTTCAACCAAATGCTTGGGATGAACTCAGCCCTCGGCGGCCACCTGCGGGATCTGCTGGAGCCGATCCAGCAGAGCGCTCCGATTCAGGTGGGAGAGCACTGTTTTGGCTGCACGGCCGGGAGTGGCTCCAGCTGTGGGGGAGCGCTGCAGCCGGAAGGAGTGGGCGTCTAATCCAAATGAACGGTCAGGGGGCGTGCCGCGGTGCCTTGGGCAAAAAGCCTGCAACCGATCTGCAGGGTCCCCTCGTCAAGGAGACGGCCGATCCGAAGGGCCATCGCCTCCTCCTCCCGACTGAAAACGGACTGATGGATGGTGATCCAGTCGATTTCTTGCTGGGTGATGATCCCTGTTGACAGGGATTCCAGATAAACCTCTCCCAGGTTCATGACGGGCGACAACGGTGGGCTGATCGTATTTCCAGTGATGGGCTGAGAAACACTGGGTTTCCGAATCCGAAAAACCGGATGGCTCCCATCCGGGGGGGGGGCGTGCAATCTTCCGATTCGGTTAAGATTCCAATGGTTGCCAAAGAGCGGTGTACGAGAACCATCCTGTCCTTCACTCCCTGGAGGTTCAGCTGAAATCCCTTCGCGATCAATACCAGGCCCAACCCAGTGAGATGAACCGCTATGCCCTGGTGCGGCAGGAACAACTCCTGGCCCAGTGGGCCCCCTTCTGGCGGCCGCAATCCTGAGCAAGGGTCAAATGTGACCGATTGTTCCCTGGTTGGCCCGTTGCTTTCAGCAGCGATTTAGAACATGGACACCGACGACGTAGACCCCCCGTCGGATCTGAGCGCCACCTGCCTGGCTGCTCCGGAAAAGCCCTCGCACGCCCAAGTGAGGGCTTTTCTGTGAGGACAGCTCACCAGAGCTCCAGCATCGGGGGGGTTGCATCAAGTCTCCAGAGCTGCCGTCGTTCCCGCAAGAGTTCCTGCCCAACAATCGCCTCCACGCCAAGAAGGGAAAACACCGGATTGCTGGTGAGAATTGCCTCCACGCTCTGGATCGGAGGGGCCTGAAGCCCAAGACCGATCCCCATGAGGCGTTGGCGCTGCACCATCTGCTGGCCGCAAACGCCAACGAGGCGGGCGGACTGCGCTGGCCCAAGGCGAAGGAGAATCGAAGCCAGGGCCGGGGTGAGGAACAATCCCTCAGCACCCGTATCCGCCAGAGCGGTATGGGTGCGGATGGGCTTCCCTGCCGGGGGGCGCAACCGAATCGGAAGGAGGGGCACCCCACGCCGCCAGGACATCAGCAGGCTGTCCCGGGGAGATGGCATGGTCTGACGCCATTGGAGGGCAAGCCTGCCGAAGCGCACACTTCCTCCCTGTGGATCGATCAGGAAGGGGAGCTGCCTGAGGGATGGGGCACCGATCACGCCATCCACCCCCTCTGGAAGGGCAGGAACAGGAATCACAAGGGCCTCCAGACCCCTCAGACGCAGGGGTTGCCTGGATGTGGCGGGAAGATGGAGGTCCGGAAGCTGGACCTTTGCAGGCCTGAGGGTGTCACAACGCTCTCCACCGCCTGCCATGGAGAAGGCATCGGGAGCCAAAGAGGTGATCTCGAGTCCCAGCCGTTCCGCCAGGGCAGGCGTCACCATGGCCGAGGCGGCTCCGGTGTCGAGCAGCAGGCGCACAGGACCACGAGCCGATCGGAAGGTGAGGATGGGCGTATCTCCTCCGGCAGCACGCTCCAAGGGGAGCTGGCTTTCCCCCTGGATCTCCCCACCGTTCAGGGGGGTGCCCCGCTCCTGAATCAATGCAGCCTGGTGGGTCGAGCGAGGCGCGGCAAGCCCGGGAAAACTGCCGATCCAGAGGGCGAGGGCCAGGGGGAACCCAGCCATGGGAACCCTCATCGGATGAGAGCCCACCAGAGAGGAACGGTGACCATGGCCAGGAGGGTGCTGCAGAGGATGAGGCTGGATGCCAGAGCTCCATCCCAGCCCTCCCCCTCAACAAGCAGAAACACCGAAAGGGCCGTGGGGGCAGCTCCCTGGAGCACCAGAGCCTGCCGATCGGTCACCGGCAGGTGCAACACCGTGCCGGCTGTCCACACCAGGATGGGAACAACACAGAGCTTGAAGGCCAGGGCCCAGGGGAGTCCAGCGCTCAGGGCCAGATGCCCCCTCTGGATGGTCACCCCAAGCCGCATGCCCAGGAGCAAAAGAGCAAGGAGCAACACCGCGCGGGCTGGCCACCAGAACACCTCAGCCATTTGGCTTCGCCAGGGGGAGAGGCTGGCCAGCAACGCCAGCAGGAAACCCTGCAGGGCAGGACTGGAGAAGAGAGATGAAAGGTGTTTTGCAGAATCCCGATGGAAACCAAGGAGCACCATGGGCCCCAGGGTCCAGGTGATCAGGGTTCCGGCCACGTCATAGGCGGCGGCGGTTGCCATCGCTTCCGGCGGAAGCAGAGCGAGGGCAACGGGCAATCCCCAATACCCGGTGTTTCCAACGGCCGCACCAAGCATCAGCTCCGGGCTCGACAACAGCTGCCGCAGGCGGGGAATGGCAAGCAGAACAACCAGACTCAACAAGGGAACCAACAGGCCCACTAGCCCCGCCTTCAAGAGAGTGAGGGACCAGCGTGAGCGCAACAACAGGGCAGCCAGACTGAGCGGTACACCCCAACGCACCAGCCAAGGGGCCATGACGGCAGGCAATGCGGGCCATCTCCAACCCAGCAGCAGACCCACCAGGAGGAAGGGAAGAAGCTCAAGGAGCAGTTGGCCCATCGCTCTTCGCTGACCACCACGCCAAAACCCATGCTGACAGCCAATCGGGGAGCGGGCAGCGGTTGCAGGGAACACTTCCAGTCCCAACAGCAGCAAAGGACCCATCGCCATGACAGAGCCCTCCGATCTGGACACCCGATTCACCTCCCTCCAGCAGCTCCAGGAGGCCATCGCCAGGGGAAAGGGGGAAGACCCCTGGATCGGCCCACGGATGGGCTCAAGCGTGGCTCTTGATCAGCTCCTGAACCTGTTGAAGGGGGAGCAGGGCATCCAGGCCGAGACGTTGATGGGCGTGATCGGTTTCCTCATTGGCCAGGGTGTCCAAGCCTCGCTTGTCGACCTGCAGGGGCTGCATCTGGTGAGCTGCCGCAATGGTCTGAACTATCTCTACGGAGAGCGCCTCAACCAAAGGCTCACAGAAGGGCTTGATTCACCCTGGGAGCTGCTGAGCGAGGCGAGCCGGCAGGAAGGCTGGGAGGATCTCCCAGCTCCGGAGATCCTGCTGCTGGAGGGGATTCAACGCCTGGGATCAACCTCTCTTGCTGACCCACGCCTTCCTGGCCATGAGGCCTTAGGGGGGCTGGATACAGGACCATGGCTCAGTGCCTGGCAACTGGTGGATCCGCTGTGCAGAGCGTCCTGTGCTGACCCCGACGAGTGGGGTCTCTTCTACGGGCTCCTGGGAGTGCGGGCGCTCCGCCTGGTGAGCTCATGTCTCTCTCCCGCCATCGCCTTTCACCTGGCGATGGCGACGGCCATTGATGCATCCAAAATCCCAATGATCGGACGTGAGAGGGCTGCATAGGCCGTTACGGCAGATGGAACAACAGAAGGGGAAGCATGAGGCAAGGCCATGAGCGCAGCGTCAGATCGGGGAAAGCCCTTTTGCGACAAGCTGATCGGCCTCCTGGAGAAGGAAGGCATCCCCTGGCGCGTCCCATGGAGAGATGGGGACTTCGGCAAGCAGCATCTGAATTTGATCAGCGGCCAACGCTTTGGAGGCGCCGACGTGATTCTACTGGAAGTGGCCAGGGTGGCTCGGGATGCGCCATTGCCCTTCTGGTGCACTTACATGGAAGCCAAACACGTGGGACTCACCCCACGCAGAGGATCCCAGGGGGTCCATCTGGGTTGGGCAGATCCATGCAAAGCCCCCTGCAGGCAAAACCAGACCGTAGTGTTCAACGTCATCGATCTGGCGGGTGCACCACTGCAGAATTTTCTGGCCAGAAGACAGCGAAACAGCAGGGAGCTGGCCCGAACAAGAAAGGGTTGTGAAGCTTTTCGTGTCGAGCGCGCCCGAAGCCTGATTCTGCCGACTGAGGGTGCATCAAGGCTGGCAGCCTTTGAGGATCCTTGGGCAACAGCTACGGACAAGCCTCCAGCGGAGTTTCTCTGGGAACTGACCTGGACATTGCTGGCAGATCAGATGAATGCGAGAAGGGAGTGCGGAGGGTTTTTGTTAGCAGAGGTTGACTGGATCCAGGTGCTGGAACGATCCCCCCAGACTTTTTTTGATTCTCTGGCCTGGGCCAGTCAGGCGATGGATGCTCTGGCACTCCGCTACTGGGCCAAGGGGATGTGCTGACAAACCCAGGATTTTGGTGTGGTTCGCCACTTTTAGACTGGGCCATTTCGCTAGGACGTGCTGAATCATCCAGGTTTACGCCCAGATGCTGACGCCAAGTACGCGCCTCAAGCTTCAGGAGATCATTCAACGCATTGCCAACTCTGAACCTGTTTCCCTGAAAGATCGCATTACTGTGCAGAAGTTTGCCGATCGTGATCCCTCCGTTTGGGGATGGCTCAAGCAGGCCCAGAGACAACAACAGGAAGGTTTACCCAAACCAGGTCTTGATCGCTTCCTGGCCGACATGAACATTGGAGAAGTTGGGCCCAGAGGGGCCTTCGACCCGCGGAATGATGATCTGGGTGAGTGGTTCTCAGGAGCCCCCACCTGGCTGCGACGAAGCTGATGGGTCCATCAACACTGGTGGGTACATCAACTTAGAAGTGTGAAAGCGTCGCAGACGAGACCACATCCCCTTTCAGGATCTGTCTGGATGGACTCAGCAGACCTATCGCCGTGTCTGATCACTCATCTGTGTGCTCTTGGGACGTCCGAAGCGGGGCAGTGACCAGAGAATGTTCCAACGGCTCAGCCGATGGACCCCTCTTCTGCAGCTATCGGAACTCTACGGATCGGATGGCGATCGTAAGGGCAAGAGGTCCAGAGCACTACTTTCTTGAACGGGTTGTCTTCCCCTTTGAACTGATGACCTTTCACTGCCCCAAGGGTTGCGAAGTGGAAGTGATCACACGGACACCTGCCGGACTCGAGGAAAGCGAGTGGGTTTCTGCTGAGGAGCTGGTGGCTGGTGAGAAGGGAGGGATATCCGAGCACGACTGGCGACCACTGCGAAGCATTCGGAAAGTGAATATTCGCTCAAATGGAAGCTCGGTATGCCTGAACTTGCCCTAGACAAGCGGAGCTTGGTGGCTGAAGTGCTGTGCTCCCGGACGGCAAAAAATTGCGGGCATTGGAGCGACTCAGCCGGACTCAGGGAAGCGGTCTGCAGAGAACCGATGTGCTGGGCAACTGGCAGTTGAGGCAGATCTGGCCCAGGACCAGCGACCAACCCTCCAGAGCCAGTGCAATCCTCTTGTGCAGCCTCAGAGCCCACCTTCAAATCGCTGACGCGGAAGATGGCCCCGACCTCTCGCTCTGCAACTCCATCTCCATCGCTGGATTCCGACTCGCCTTCACAGGTCCAGGCAGGTTGTGTCAGAAGAGACCCCTCCTGATGTTTCGCTTTCTGCGTTTGCAGATCTCACTGGCGGAGACAGTGCTTTTTACCCGTGCTCTGGCAGAGCCCTCCAGACAACGAGAACCGTTCTTCGCGCTGATAGGCCGAGGATCAATGGAGTCTGGATCGGCCTGGCTTGCTGCCAGAGGTCGGGGTGGTGGCCTGGCTCTCTGGGTGCAAGAGGATGGGCCGAATGCGTCATAGGAGGCACCGGTGGGGAGAACCTATGCCCTGAATCCCGCCAAGCAGTGTGATTATTCGGGCAACATGCGCAATCTCTGGGATTTACCACTTGACAGGCTCTCCATTTATTGCCATTCCTTTGAACATCCAGGTGGATATTTCAAGGTTTCATCCCAGGCCAGTTGCCACGGGCAAGAATGGATCGGGATGGAACGCTACCTGGCAATCATTGAGGAAACAATTCCCTATAAGATCCTCAGCCTAAAAGAACAGACATCACTCCTGCTTCGGCACTTGAAGACGAGAGCTATCGATCTCGACCAACACGCCTGTGTCTTAATAGATTATCTCAATGTCAAGCCGAATTACTTTCATTGGTTCCTGGATGCCCTGCCGCGAATCCTGGCCGCGGAAGCTTACAGGGAGCTGACGGGTCATCACTTCAGTCTGATTGTGCCCCAGAAGCTGCAGCCTTGGCAGAGTGCCTCCCTGCATTTTCTCGGAATCCAGCCCGAGCAACTCCTGCACGTGGGACAGGACTCTTCCCATCGAGATATGTGCTTCGAGCGTTTGATCACGACCTGTTCCCACAGGCACATCCGCCGCAGCAGCACAGGGCACTTTGATGCCATGGGTCCAGATGCGATCAAGGCACTCTCCAAGCGACTTCTTGTCGGAGCAGGCAGGAGCGAGAGACCGCTTGAGGTGAGCCAGCGTCTCTACATCTCTCGAGGCAATGTTCAAAAGCGTCGTGTCAGCAACGAAGAGGCTGTGATGACTGTTCTTTCAAGATATGGATTTGAGCTGGTGCGTCTGGATGGCATGACACTGCAGCACCAGATTCAAATCTTTCGCCAAGCAACCCACATCATTTCAGCCCATGGTGGTGCACTTACAAATCTGCTGTACATCCCAGCAGGCTGCCAAGTGCTGGAAATTTTTCAGACAGGGCATGGGCTGAGACCCGACTTCTTTCAGTTAGCCGCGCTAGGCGGAGGGCTCTACAGCTTCAGTTATGCACAAAGCTATAACGAAGCCAATGATATTGAAATTCCGATCGCTGTGCTGCAGTCTTTTCTTGAGGCTAGTCTTTGAATGCAATCAACTTGCCTTCTGCTGCCGTCAGCCTGAGGGGAAATCACGCGTATCGCAGCCATCGAGCAGACCGTCCCACCATCTTCCTCGGAAGGTTCCCGCTTCAGGATTGCGATCATCGGAGCTGGAGTCTCTGGGTGCACGCTGTCAGCAGAGCTCTGTCAGAGAGGATGGGACCCAGACAGCATCAGCCTCTGGGAGGCGGGCCGAGGACCGGGGGGTCGCACGGCGACCCGACGCTCACGAAAGGATCCGACCTTGAGGGTGGATCATGGTGCCTCCCTCTTCAACATCAGCAGCACGCCGGCACCAAGAGCCCTGCAAGCTCTTCAGGACGGCGGCTGGGTGGAGCCATGGAAGGGATCCATCGCCCTGATCAATGAAGCGGCTGAGCTGCTTCCGCCTGATGGGGCAGACCCTCTGTTCCAGGGACGCTATTTCCAGGGACGTCCAGGGATGGAGCAGCTCTGTGAGGGTCTGTTGCACCAGGCCAGAGGACTGCATAGCGGCTTCGAGACCCTTGTTCGCGACGTGGCCCGTGATCGGGATCAGTGGGTGCTCAAGGACTCAGAGGGCGCCCCCATCGCTGAAGCCGAATCCCTCGTGCTCACAGGCACGCTGCTGGCTCACCCCCGCAGCCGCCTCACCTTTGGATGGCCCAACCCTCCCCTGCAGTTGCTCGCTGAACAACTTCAGGATCCTCAGCTCAACCACACCATGGCAGCCATCGCTTCCCTGCGCTTTGCAGCCCGAAGCTCCCTGCTGCTCAGGATCCCGGCGGGGGAAAGCGAGGCCTGGCTGGCCCTGCCATTCCGACTGCTGACCTTCACCCCCTCCGCCCAGCTGCGGTGGGGTCTCTGGCGGATCTCCATCCAACCCTTGCTGGATGGTTCCTGTGCCGTTGTCGCCCACTCCAGTGCCACCTTTGCTGAAGAGCACATCGGGATCTACGGATCCCGCTCCGCCATGGCTCGGCAGCTTGGCCTGACCCCTTCGCCCGAGCAGGAACAGCAGGTGATCGCCGATCTGGGGGCATCTCTCTCTGATGTCTTGACCCCCTGGTTGCCCCGAGGGGCTTCGTCCGCTGTGGATCGCCAACTGATGCGATGGGGGGCAGCCTTTCCCCTGGCTCCTGGCCTCCCTCCAGAGCTGCAGTGGAACGCTGATCTGAACCTTGGCTTCTGCGGAGACTTCATCGCTGGCCCTGGTTTTGGCCGGGTGGAAGGGGCGATGCACAGCGCTGAGACACTTGGGGCGCAGCTGGTTGGTCTGGCCCCTTAAGGCGCTTCAGACCACGAGAACCTGGCCGTGGGGTTGGGCCTCCAAAGGGGGGTGGGCGGAAGGGATCTGAGCCGCCATCTTCAGCAGCCAGTCCATCAGCTCCTCCACCTGACGATCAATCGGAAGGGCTCCCAGCCCTCGGGCCACCATTTTGGCGGAACTACCGGTTCCAGCCTGATACACCAGCCGCCCATGGAGATGGGAGGGAAGCCCCTGACGAAGCCGTCGAAAGGCAGGTTCTTCCATGGGTGTTTCGAGAACAAGATTGGGTTTTTCCGCCCTGATGCGTGAGACCCCGCAGGATCTTGCGACCAGCTTGAGCTCCAGCAGCCTCAGCAGACTCTGGACCGGCCCTGGAATCGGACCGTAGCGATCGATCCAGCCCGCAGCGAGTTCCAGCAGGGCGCCCTTGCTGCCGCACTGGGCTGCGGCGCGATAGGCGGCCACCTTTTCGTCGTTGTCGCTGATCCATTCCGCTGGGATGAATGCCGTGACCTGCAGATCCACCTGTGTGTCATCGACACTCGGGATCTCCTGCCCTTGAAGTTCAGCCAGGCACTCCTGCAGCATTTCCATGTAGAGGTCAAAACCGATGGTTTCCATCTGACCGCTCTGCTCCACCCCCAGCAGATTGCCGACGCCACGGATTTCCATATCGCGCATGGCCAGTTGATAGCCGGAACCGAGCTGGGCAAACTCCTGGATGGCCCGCAGTCGCTGACGGGCCCCATCACTGAGGGAAGCCTCCCCTGGATAAAAGAGCCAGGCATGGGCCTGAATGCCACTGCGACCAACCCGACCACGGAGTTGATAAAGCTGGGCCAACCCGAATTTCTGCGCATCCTCGACAAGGATGGTGTTCACCCGGGGGATATCCAGACCACTCTCGATGATGGTGGTGCAGAGCATCAGATCCGCTTCACCGCTGTTGAAGGCCACCATGGCACTCTCCAGCTCTCCCTCAGGCATCTGGCCATGGGCCACGATCAACCGCATGCCGGGCAGCATGGCCCGCAGGCGCTCGGCCCCTTCATCGATCCCCTCGACCCTCGGCACGACATAAAACACCTGGCCGCCCCGATCCAGCTCCTGGCGCACCGCGCTGCGCACGGCCTCCTCATCAAACGCGGCCAAATGGGTGCGGATGGGACGACGCAGGGGAGGGGGAGTGGTGATCAGGCTCATCTCCCGAACCCCTGAAAGACTCATGTAAAGGGTCCGGGGGATGGGTGTGGCACTCAGGGTGAGCACATCCACGTCCTTCCGGAGCGACTTGATCCTCTCCTTCTGCTGCACCCCAAACCGCTGTTCCTCATCCACCACAAGGAGACCGAGATCCTTGAAGGTTGTACCTTTCCCGAGGAGCTGGTGGGTGCCGACGACCACATCCACCTGGCCAGTGCCCAGGCCATCCAGAATCAACCGGCGCTCACTGGCCGTACGAAAGCGATTCAGCAAGGCCACTTTCAAGGGATAGGGGGCATACCGCTCACTGAGGGTGCGCCAGTGCTGCTGGGCCAAAACGGTTGTGGGAGCCAGCATGGCCACCTGTTTACCGGCGGTGACCGCCTTGAAGATCGCCCGGATGGCGACCTCTGTCTTACCGAAACCCACATCTCCGCAAACCAGCCGATCCATGGGCTGCGGTTGTTCCATATCGCGCTTCACTTCAGCAATCGCACGAAGCTGATCGGGGGTGGGGTCATAGGGGAAGGAATCCTCCAGCTCCCCCTGCCAGGGGCCATCGGGGGGGAAGGCAAACCCCTGGATCTGATGGCGCTCGGCATACAGCTTCACCAGATCCATCGCCACCTTGCGGATGGCCTTGGCCGCCCGCTCCTTGGTGCGCTGCCAGGCGGTGCCACCCATCCTGTTCAGCTCAGGACTCCCCTCCCCGGTCGCCCGGAAGCGCCCAAGACTGCCCAGCTGGTCTGCCGCCACACGAAGCAGGCCATCGGCGTACTGCACCACGAGGTAATCCCGGGCCTCGCCCGCCAACACCAGCTTCTCGATCTTCAGGAACCGGCCGATGCCATGGTTGCGGTGCACGACAAAATCGCCAGGCACCATCCGGTTCGGATCCACGGTGCGACTGGCGGCCCGACGGCGACGACGAACGAAACCATTGGCGGCAAGGCTGTGCTGGCCGAAGAACTCCCGATCAGTGACCAACACCAGTTTCCAGGCCGGCAGCTGGAGACCCTCCAGCTCAGCGCTGCCGCGGCTCTTGAGAGCCACCGGAGTGTTCTGACTGAGCAGTCGCTCAATCGCAGGGGCATCCCCTGGATTGGGCACAAAGCGGGCGACACAGTCGTGCTCTTCCAGCAGGGCAACCGCGCGGGTGGGCTGGGCGGAGAGCAACCACACCTGCTGCTGCTCCCGGAGGTAACCGCGAAGTTGTTCAGCAAGCCGGCCAAAGGCATTGGGATGGGCTGGAACAGGTCGGGCGGCCAGATCGAAACTGTTCGGCGTGGCATCCCTCTGCAGCAATTCCGCCAGATCGAATCCGAGAAAAGCCTCCAGATCTGCCAGCGCAACCTCTGGGGGACGGTGCAGTCCGTCTGGGCGCAGAGCCTGGGGCTCATCGGACATGCGCGCATCAAGGTCGCTCCAGACCTCCCGCTGATGCTCCTTGGCATGGTCAAACCACTGCTGGCCATGGGCCAGGCACTGCCTGCGCTCGTCCACCGCCACGACCGTATCGCCAGCGAGATAGTCCAGCAGGGAAGCCGGTTGAGTCCACACCAGCCCCATGAGACGGCGGAGTCCCTCTGGGGTTCCACCCTCGTCCAGTTTTGTGAGCTCCTCTGAACCCAACAGAGCGGGCAACCCGGGGAGGGGTGTGTCTCGCAGAGCCTCGGCCACAAGGGTGCTGAAGCTCGTGGGGGTGAGCACCACCTGCTCAACGGAGTCCAGGGAACGCTGGGTGGCCGGGTCAAATTCGCGCAGCTTCTCCAGCTCATCGCCAAAGAACTCAAGCCGCACGGGGAGTTCGGCGCTCACCGGATAGACATCGAGAATGTCGCCACGGCGACTCCAGGAGCCCTCCTGCTCAATGGCAGAGACGCGCTCATAGCCCAGGCGGGCAAGGGTTTCTGCCAACCCAGCCAGAGAGTGGGTGTCTCCCCGTTTCAAAGTGAGGACATGGCCGGCAAGAACTTGCCGGGGAGGGAGATGGGGTTGCAGAGCTCGCTCGGTGGCAACGATGGCCACCTTTGAACCTTGCAACAGTTCACTGAGCACCTGCATCTGCCCCCAGGTGATCTCACTGGTGGGATCAAAGGGTTCGTAGGGGGATCCCTCACTGGTGGGGTAGAGCAAGCCGTTCCACCCCATGGTGTCCAACAGAGCTGCCCAGCGACCTGCCTCCTCCAGGGTGGGCACAATCACAAGCAAAGGAGCATCAGCAAGCCTGCTGAGTGCGCTTGTGATCAGGGAGCGGGCCACCCGGCTTCCCCCGCGCAGGAGAAGGCGCTCTCTACGTCGGGCACGCTCGAGAACCTCAGCCGTGAGCGGCGCCTCCTTCAACTGACGCACTAGGGCAGTGAGGGGCATGGAGCAAAGAGGAGCGGCATGGCGATCCTCGCAAGTCAGCCCCTGGGGAGGAGGGCTGACGCGAAAGGGAAGCTGTGATAATTTTCCGCAAGAATTCGTTCGCTCGGTGTATTTCTACAAATGTCCCGCTTGTGATTGTTTACCTGTCCGCTACAAACGGAAACCCAGAACTTCTCCCACTTGCCTCCGTTGCAGCCGAACACTCCAGCGGGTTTCAACCCTGAAGAAGGGCTACATTTGGGCCCTAGGCTTGGCCACTTCGGGGATGGCCTTGCTGACGCTTCCAGATGTCCTTGAGCATCTTGCGGAGGGTCGTTCCGGGGGCATGATCGGGAATCTTCAGGAAAGCCTGCTGCCTCCCGAGAGTAAAACCAGGCAGTCTGATGTGGTCAACACCGATGACCTGCTGAGCCAACTCGCTCTTGCGGATCAGCAATGGACCCCCCAGGAAGAGATCCTTGGGGATGGCAGCAAGCGTTATCTCTACAAACGAAGGGCAGATGAGGCTGATCTCAGCATTGAAGACCTACGCAAACTGATTGAATCTCCCCCTTCATTTGATCGTGAACAGCAGGAGATCCTGAAACTCCTGCAGACTCTCAGACGTGCTGGTGTTCTCGTTCTCCTGACGGAACCCCGCAAGAAAGGAGCTGCGGCTGAGTGGGATCACAGAATTGGCACGCTGAGGATCCAACCAAAAATGACTGAGAAAGGCTCAGCAGATTTTCTGAGAGTCCTTGGTCACGAAGCTGTCCATGTCGCCCAGAGCTGCATGGCTGGGGATCTGAAGGCCAGACCAAAAACTCTTGGCCTCGTCCTTGCAAACCCAGAGCAGCTGAAACAAAAGCTCTCAGATCCAGTGTATTCAGATGCCAGCCGTTGGGAGCAAGCCCTGGAACTCGAGGCCTATGCCACTCAGGATGACAGCAGCAGAATCAGACAACTCGTAGTTAAAAAGTGCAAACTAGCCATGGATGTGGCGAATTAAATCGACACATTTACAGGAATATCCCCACTCATTGTCGTACCAGGCCACAAGTTTCATAAAGGTATCACCCAAAGCAATTCCTGCGCCGGCATCAAAGATTGATGTGCATGAGTCGCCGAAGAAGTCAGTAGAAACCACATCATCTTCTGTATAGGCAAGGATCCCATCAAGCTCCCCCTCGGCGGCAGACTTCATGGCCTTCTTCATGTCCGTATAGGAGGTGGGGCGCTCCAGATTCACGGTGAGATCAACCACCGACACATTCGGTGTGGGAACTCTGAAGGCCATGCCGGTGAGTTTGCCATTCAAGGCAGGGATCACTCTGCCAACTGCCTTGGCTGCCCCAGTGGAAGAGGGGATGATGTTCTGAGCAGCTCCTCTGCCACCCCGCCAGTCCTTGACGGAAGGGCCGTCGACCGTTTTCTGCGTTGCTGTGGTAGCATGCACAGTGGTCATCAGACCACTGACAATGCCGAAATTTTCATGAACCACTTTTGCCATTGGCGCAAGGCAATTGGTGGTGCAAGAGGCATTGGAAACAATATCCTGACCCGCATAGGTGTTGTGATTCACCCCCATCACAAACATCGGAGTTTCATCCTTTGAGGGTGCGGAAAGAACCACTTTCTCTGCTCCGGCACGGAGGTGCTTTCTGGCCAACTCATCGGTGAGGAAAAAACCCGTGGATTCCAAAACCGTATGGACCCCCGCCTCCCCCCAGCGCAGCTGCTCCGGGTCACGCTCTGCTGAGATGCGGATTTTTCGGTCATTCACCACAAGAGAACCATCGTGCACATCAACCTCTCCTTTGAACCTTCCATGGGTTGAATCATAGCGAAGCATATAGGCGATATAGTCAACATCAATCAGATCATTGATGGCCACCACTTCAATATCAGAAGTCTCACAGGCACGACGAAACACCAGCCTGCCGATGCGGCCAAAGCCGTTGATACCAATGGGGATGGCCATGAAACCTGCAACCGGGCGTGATCGGCTTAGTCTAAGCAAAAGTTGCGCGCTCAGGCCTGCTGGCTGGTTGCAAGAACTTCACTCTCAAGCAGCAGATTGAAAGCCAGCAACTGCTCATCACTGAGATGTTGCCGACTGACCACAGCAAAGTGTTGTTCCAGCGATTGGCGGGCCTGCAGCGTTGTCCAGCCGAGCTGAGACAGAAGCCCATCACACTGTTCCAGGAGTTCGGATCGGCGCAGAGGCAACGGCGCTCCTTGGGCCTTAGTGCCAGGAGAAATCCCTTCCAGTGCTCGACGCAGCAGCATCAGATCGGCGTAGCGGGTGAGCCTGGTGCGACTGGGATGCCCAAACAAACGCTGCATGTAAGTCCGCTCCTCCTCCCGCCCCCAGCCCAGACGCTTCAGGATGCGGTCGATGTCCGAGAGATCCGCACTCCAATCCTCCGGATCACTGAGGTCAGGCTCGGCTCCAGCGCTTGGCGCTGTGGGGGATGGGACAACAACCTGGGGCGGCTCCTCTGCTGGAAGGGAGCCGGGAGAAGGAAGCGGGGTTGGGGTGGGAGAGGGGCCAGAACTGGCGGAGGGCGATGGAGGTTGGCTGGCCCTGGGACTGGGGGTGGGATTGGGAGCTGGGCTCTGCAGCCTCTGGTGCAGCCGCTGGAGTCCCCGATCCTCCGCCTCCTCAGCAGACATGGCCTCACCCAGAGCCGCTCCCAGAAAACGCTCTCCCGCATAGGCCTCCACAAGGACAACACGCTGCTGGCCATCGGCGTGCACCAGACGAACCCGGATTTCCATCGCACCACCCGTGGCAGGAGCCTGTTTTTCTAGAATGGTGATGCTCTGCTCGAACAGCGAGCGTCCGCGCAGCCTGATGGAGAGGCAGATCACTTCATGGAAGTTGGCTCGAGATCTTCCTAAAGCTGCAAACCGCTTGATCCGTTGCTGGGGGATTGGTAGGAGAACGGCTGCTGCATTGGCTCCCTGCCCCTCAGCTCACCCCTCCTGAATGGCTGCTGCTGCTCTCTGTGGTGGCCCTGCTGGGCTGGGGCTTTTCCACCCGCCGTTCCTGCCGCCTGAAGCTGAAGTGAATCCGTAGGGGGCAATTCGATGCAAGTGGAGCTGCGACTGGGGGAGTCAAACCGTCTGATTGCAACGATTGACATGGCCGAGCTGCAGGCCATTCCCCAACCCGGGATGTGGATGGACTGGCAAAGGGAATCCTTTCTGATCCTGCAACGACGTCATCGCTACCAACTGCGACAGGGCCGCTACGTGCTCGCCACCATTGCGCTGATGGTGAAACGGCAGGTGCAACCGCTGGATGCCCAATGGTGGAATGGCCGATGGGTGATCGGGGATCCCCGCTGTGCGTTCAATGCCCGCAGTCCTTTGCTGCGCTGCGCCGTGTTGCCTGAAGGTCCCTGCGCCACCTGCAACCATTTCAGCGATCGCAGCTGAGGTGCTGCAAACGCTGCTGCCTGGATGTTTCTGAGCATCTCTACTCAATTCCTTTAAACTGTAAGTGCTGTTACCACCAACTCTCCTTCCAACGAAGTTGCTTAGCAAAGACGAAGCGTTTCTGCAACGCCATGACAGCAACTGTTCCCAACAGCAGACCCATGAGTGAAGCCCTTGATGCACCGGCAGCCTTTGCAGCCATTGCGCTCGCTGCCGTTTCCTGGGACGGAGTGCTGAGCATGGCCGGATCCCGTGCCCTGCGCCACTCGCTGGATTACCGCCACCCCTTTTGCGATTACGGAGATGGGGGAATGGTGAAGCTGATGGATCGGCTCCTGCGCGAGATGCGCAGTAAAGGGGCTCAGCATCTGATGGTGGAAGCAGCAGAAGTGCTGAACCCACGCCAGCGTTCCACCGCCTACGCCGTGGCTGCCGAGATCATGCGATCGGATGGCCCACTGCAGGACGACGAGCGCAACATCCTGGGCAACCTGGCCACCACCCTCGGGCTTTCGGATACGGAAACCGCACAGGTGCTCTCCGTGATGGACCTGCTGCACGCTGACGTTGTGGGCAACTGACCCCCTCAGAGGGCCATGCGCGATGATCGGGCATTGCGACAAGCCTCGCCCATGACCGCAAGCAATCCCCGTGTTTTCTTTGACATCAGCATCGGCGGAAAGCCTGCAGGCAGGCTGACCTTTGATCTGTTTGCAGATGCCGCACCCAAAACAGCGGAAAATTTCCGTGCACTCTGTACTGGGGAAAAGGGGGTTGGCCGCAGCGGCAAACAGCTCACCTACAAAGGATCAGGCTTTCATCGCATCATTCCCGATTTCATGTGTCAGGGAGGGGATTTCACCGCCGGTGACGGCACAGGGGGAGAGTCCATCTATGGCATGAAGTTTGCGGATGAGAACTTCAAACTCAAGCATGACCAGCCAGGTCTATTGAGCATGGCCAATGCGGGACCCAACACCAATGGCTCACAGTTTTTCATCACCACAGCCCTCACCCCCTGGCTGGATGGCAAACATGTGGTCTTCGGAGTGGTGCGGGAGGGCCTGGAGGTGTTGCAGGCCATGGAAGCCTGCGGGACCAACAGCGGCAAACCCACACAGGCCGTGCTGATCACCGATTGTGGCGAGCTTTAGGGGCTCACAACCCGTGTGGCTGGAATGGGGTGCGCCAATCGGATGGTTGGGCGGTCAGTGCCGTGTGCCGCAACCAGATCATCCCCAGACAACCGGCCTGGAGCAGCAGCACGAGTCCAAGCGAGGAGAGAAATTGCCTGACCCTTGGGATCACGGGATGGGCTGAGCAGGGCTTGTGATTAGAGCCTGACGAACCCGGTATTGGGGTGACGCCCATCACATCGGAGTGAAGGCCAGACAGCTCAGCCATTGGTCTTGATGGCGACCATGCTCTGGAAGATGGGTTTCCATGCACGCAGTGATGCTGCGTAAGGTCTGAACTGTTGCCGTGATGTTGGGCCCTTTGTTCAGCATCAAGGCTTCCGCCCTTGCCCCCGTGGCGGCATCCGTGATCTCAGCTCGGGTCGGCGTTCCATGGCGGACCATGGAGTCCAGAACCTGGGTGGCCCAGATGCAAGGCACATGGGCTGCGGCACAGAGGTGCAGCATCTCTTCTTGGATCTGCGCCAGGGCCTCCCATCCGCATTCAACGGCCAAATCCCCACGGGCAATCATCACCCCAAGCGGAGAAGGGTGGCGCATGGCTGTAAGCAGCAGCCGGGGAAGATTGAGAAAAGCCCGATGGGTTTCAATCTTCAGCACCAGGCCGATCTGAGGTCGGCCCCGAGTGGCAAGGAGGTGATGCAAGACCTCGATGTCAGCCTCCTCATGCACATAGGAAAAGTTGATGATGTCGGCATGATCGGCCGCAAACTCGAGATCCTGCAGATCTTTTGCCGTCAGCGCAGGTAGCGACACTGCGCTCCCGGGCAGATTGATGCCTTTGTCTGAGCGGAGACGTGCTCCGCGAGCGGGGGCATGGGTGATCGACAGCACCACTTGCTCCGGAGCGACATCTTCGATGACCGCGCGGATTCGGCCCTCGTCGAAGACCACGGGCTCACCCACTCGTAAGGAAGGAAACACCTCTGGGCAGGAACAGGGAATGGCATCCAAAGCATCCGTGATGGCAGCAGTCAATCGCAGGCGCTCCCCAACATGCACAACCCTTTCACCTGCCATCGGGGGCAACTCAGCGATCTCGATCGACCCTTCTCCTCCCTCCTGGACAAAGCGAAGCCCGGCCGTGAACCGACAGCGCTGGGTGCAGCGCATCCGGATCCCCATCGGGCCGATGTCCAACACCTGAAGCTCTCGAAAACGGCCGGAGGCATCCCTTCCCCGGAGACGATGGCCAGGCTCCAGGCTCCCCCATCCTTCTTCCCCAATTGGCAAGAGGGTCTCTCCCTCGCAGAGAGCTCTCCTCCCCTCGGAGCAGGGCAAGGGCTTCACCGGCGCAGCCCACAGCCGAGCGGGGGAGAGCAATCGCCCATACCGATCCCTGCGGGGCCGAGCATCCACCACGCCAGGTTGCTGGGGAAGGGGGCCCGTGCGCAGCTTCGGACCTGCCAAGTCCATAGCGACCCGACAACAACATCCCGTGGCTTGGTTCGCCAGCCGCACCTTCTCAATGCACCGCCGCCAGATCTCAGGACCGTCATGGGCGCCATTGATTCGTGCGATCCCCATCCCAGCTTCCACCAGCTCATGAATCAAGGTGGGATGGTGGGCCGCCTCCGCCGGCAGGGTCACCATGATCACGCGGGCTCCCGATTGGGCGCAGGAGCCAAAGAGAGCCTGGCTGTGGTGGGTAAGGAGCTCCAGACTGTGCTGGTGGCTGGGGCCTTCAGGCTCTGGATTGGCAAGAGGTGGTTGGTGTTCCAGCTGCTCCAGCACATGAATCACTGCCCCAAGGGAGGCGGCGAGATGGCCGTCGCATCCTTCAAGAGAACTCAGGCCCCGTTCCCTCAGGGCTGAGAGCAAACCCGGATGGTTGGTGCGATGAAAGGCAATGAAGTGAAGGAGATTGCGGGCGCTCAGGTCGAAGGGGGCCGCAATGGAGGCCAGGGTGTGGGCTTCCTGCCGCTCCATCGCTGCCATGTCTTGATGGAGCTTTCGCAGGTCGCTCAGAAGAGTCACCGGCAGGCAGGGGGGACTGACTCCATGTTGGGTCCGTCCAGCGGACCATCGGTTAAGACCTTGCAAAGGTGCTCTGGAGACTGCGGCGCACCCGATCGGACAGATCTTCCCCAAGCAGGGTGAGGGCTGCATACACCAGAACCAGAGCAGCAAGCTGATCCCAGGCGAAGGCCGTGAGGCTCTCAAGCAGCTGGCTTCCCAGGCCCGTGGCCCCCACCAGCCCCACCACCACGGTTTCCCGAAGGATCACATCGGCGCGGTAGGCCCCATAGGCGAGGTAGGAGCGGGCCACGGCGTTGAAGGAGCCGTAGAGGAGGCCCAGGCGGGTGCCACTTCCCATCAATTGGAGGGCCTGCCGGGGGCCGGCAGGCGCATCCTCAAGGCTTTCCAGAAACAGGCGGCCCAGGATGCCCAGATTGTGAAACGCCAGCGCCAGTGCGGCGGTGAGCAGACCGGGCTGGAGCACGAAGAGCAGCAGCAGAGCCGTGAGTGGAGGTGGCCAGAGCCGTCCCATGGCCCAGATCAGGCGCAGGAGCGCCAGCGCCCAGGGCCATGGAGCCAGAAGCAGCAGCAGAAGGGGCGCCAGGCCGACGGCCAGAGCTGCTGCCAGAAGGCTGAGCAGCAAGGTGTTGGCCACCAGGGAGAGCCAGGGCAGGGCCAACACCTGCCGCCAGTCGAAGGGACCCATCGGCGGCAGGGGTTGGGGATTGGTGAGGTCTGCAGGATTCACGCCAAGGGCCACGGCGATCAGAACCCCCAGGGGCACCAGCAAGAGAACCACCATCAGCAGTTCCCTGCCTCCTGCTTCCAGGGGGCGATGGGGCGATGAAGCCGTCTGGTCCAGGCGCAGCCGCCTGGGTGCCAGCCAGCGATGACGCAGGGAAGCGAGGAGTTGCTCCAACAGCAGCATGACGGCCAGGAGCAGCCAGAGGCCAGCCCACAGTTCGCGAAATTCCAGGGACTGCAGAGTAAGTCGAAGCTCGGTGCCAAGCCCACCCAGGCCGAAGACCCCAAGCAAGGTGGCACTGCGCAGGGCGCACTCCAGCCGATAACCGCCGTAACTCAGCAGCTGGGGCAGCAGCGGCGGGCCAAGGGCGGTGAGCAGGGCAGCCGGAGCGTTGGCGCCGGCGCTGCGCAGGGCCTCGAGTGCCCCCAGGGGCAGGTTGTCGATCTGGTCACTCACCACCCGTGCCACCAGGGCCCCGAAGGGCACGGCGATGGCCATCACCGCCACGGCTGGCTGCAGCCCCAGCAGCTGGAGCAGCGACAGGCCCCACAGCAGCTCGTGGATCGAGCGGGGCAGGGCCAGCAGGCGGCGGATCAGCTCCGCCGGCCAGCGACGGCCCGCCAGGCTGTGCCACACCACCCGCGAGCTGGCGATTCCCAGCAACAGCCCCAACACCAGGCTGCCAGCCCAGCCCAGCAGCGCGATGCCCACGGTCAAGCCCAGCCCGTCCACCACCGAGCGCAGCACCAGGGGATCGAGCGAGGGCTGCAGGGCGGCCAGGGCGAACTGACCCACCAGATCCCAGCCCCCGCCATGGGCCAGGGCCGGCAGCACCAGGGCCAGGGGCAGCAGCGTCAGGGCCGGCAGCAGTACCCAAAGCGGGGCGGCGAGGGTGGGCTGGGCGTTGCCACTCCTGCTGGCCGTTCTCATCGCTGGGGCGCCTCCTGCGCAGTGCGGCCGTAGAGGCGCGCGAGGGCCTCGGCCAGGATCCTGTCGTCTGCAGCGCCCAGGGGCAGGTCGAACTCCAGCCGACCGGCCCGCAGCCCCACCACCCGATCGAAGCCCGCCAGCAGGTCTGGGCGGTGCAGGCTGAGCAGCAGGGCCCGGGGGGCCTGGCCCTGGCTGAGCAACAGCTCCAGCAGCTCTGCGGCCAGCCGGGGATCGAGGCTGGCCAGGGGCTCATCGGCCAGCAGGAGCAGGGGCTCCTGGCGCAGCAGCCGGGCCAGGGCCACCCGCTGGCGCTGGCCGCCCGAGAGGGACGACACCGGCTGGTTCAGCAGGCCCGGATCCAGATCGAGCCGCTGCAGCAGCAGCTGACAGGCCTGGGTTTCGAGGGGCAGCAGCAGGTTGAGCAGGGCCCGTGGCCAACCCCAGTGGGCCAGCCGTCCCGCATTCAGGTTCTGCTGCACGCTCAGCTCCTCGATCAGGCGCAGGTCCTGCCAGAGGGTGCCGATGCGGGCCTGCTGGCGCCGCCGCCGCCGGCCGCCGCCGGCCGGCCGTTCGCCCTGCCAGCGCACCGCACCGCGGCTGGGTTGGATGAGGCCATTGGCCACCCCCAGCAAGGTGCTCTTGCCGGCGCCGCTGGGGCCCACCAGGGCCACCCGCTCG
>JBJTQT010000169.1:0-4705 GCA_046075745.1 Cyanobium sp.
CCCTGCCAGCGCCCCTGGGGGAGGCTGCGGCGGTGCTCCGCGAGCCAGGCGGCATAGGGGTGGCGCTCCGCCGCCTCTGCCTTCACATCCCAGTTCCGCAGCAGCCGTCGCGTCATCAGATCGACCGCCAGCATCTGCCCAGGCCCGAGCCTGCCCTTTTCCAGGATCTGGGCCTCCTCCAGTTCCACCACTCCCGTTTCCGAGCCCATCACCACGAAGCCATCCCGGGTGATGCAGTAGCGGGCGGGCCTGAGCCCGTTGCGATCGAGGGTGGCTCCCACCGTGCGGCCATCACTGAACACCAGCAGAGCCGGGCCATCCCAGGGTTCCTGGAGGCAGGCGTTGTACTCGTAGAACGCCCGGATCCCTGGCCGCCCATCCAGATCAGGCTGGCCCTGATAGGCCTCCGGCACCAGCGTGAGCAGGATGTCGGTGATCGGCCTGCCGCTGCGCACCATCAGCTCGAGGGTGGCATCCAGGTTCGCCGAATCGCTGAAGGCCGCATTCACCAGGGGGCGCAGGTCGGCTGCGGCTTCTCCCCACACCACCTCCAGGTTGGCCTCGGCGGCACTGGCCCAATTGATGTTGCCTAGAAGGGTATTGATTTCGCCGTTGTGCCCCAGCAGGCGCATGGGTTGGGCCAGGGGCCAGCGGGGCAGGGTGTTGGTGCTGAAGCGACGGTGGTAGACGGCGAAATTGACGCTGAAACGGGCATCGCGCAGATCGCCGTAGAAGCGATCCAGCACTTCCGAGCGCACCATTCCCTTGTAGACGATGGTGCGTGCGCTGATCGAGGCGAAATAGAGGTCGGTGGTGTCGCTCCCCCAGAGCTCCCGCACCCGATCCACCGCCCGGCGGCGCAGGCGAAAGAGGAGGGCTTCCACCGCATCCACATCGTCAGCGATCTCCCTGGAGGCCTCAGGGGCTTCCAGGAGCCATTGGCCGATCATCGGTGCCGTCTGATGGGCGAGGGGACCAAGCACGCTCCTGTCGACGGGCACCTCGCGCCAGCCATGGCTGCGCAGGCCGAGGTGTTGCGCCTCCTTCTCGCAGATCTCCTTGGCCCGCTGGCGGCGTTCCCCATCGACGGGCAGGAACACCATGGCCAGTCCACGGACGCTCTGGGCGCTGATGCGGCCGACCTCTGGCCAGATCGCCTCCAGGAATCCCCAGGGAATGGCGGTGAGTAGACCGGCGCCGTCGCCCGAATCGCCATCCCCTCCACAGCCCCCGCGGTGTTCCATGCAACGGAGGCCCCGCAGGGCCTGTTCCAGGATCCAGTGGCTGGCTTGTCCCTCCAGGTGGGCGATGAATCCCACCCCGCAGGCGTCCTTTTCCCCACTCACCGCCTCCGGCGGCAAGCTGTCGCTCTGGGGCCGGATGGCGTCGGCATCGGAGCGGTGGGCGTCGGAGGAAAGGGGCATGGGCTGGTGTTGGCTGCCGTGCACAGCAGGCTGACCTGCTGCAAGGAGGAGGGACCTTTGCATAAGGTCTTCAATAAAGGATCCTAGGCAGAGGCATTCAGACGCCGTTCACTGGGTCTACCTTTCGGAATCTGAGTTGACGGGGAGCCGGGGAGGATGAGAACGCCACCTTTCAGGATTGCCGCTCTCTGTGCCCTGATCGCAGCCTGGCCGATTCCCCTTTCGGCTGGACCAGGCCCGCGGCTGCTGTTGGCTCCGCCCCCGCCCCCCCCACCCAGCTCCCCCGCGGAGGATGCTCCTCCCCCCCAGGATCCCCTCCCTGCGCCGCCACGGGGAGGTGCCCGGATCCGGACCGGCGAGGTGGGGATCCCTTTGACCAGGGGAGTCGAAGGCCGGGTGGTGAACATCCATGGCCTGCGTCAGCGGGCGGTGTGGCTCTGGATCGGCCCCCCTGACCAACCTCCACGGCAGCTGTGGTTGCCCCTCGAGGTGATGCAGGGGCAGCTGGGATTCAGCAGCCGCACCCGTGGGGATGGCTCCCTTGAGCTGGAGTGGTTCGGGCGGAGTGTGAGCGTGCCGCCCTCCAGCCAGCGGTCTCTGGCGGATGAGGTGGCCATAGATCTGGCCCCCTTCCTCGCTCCCGATGTGCTCTCCGCCCGGGTGCAGGGCGCTGAGCTGCTCCTGGATGGAGCGATGGCCCAGGTGCGGCAAGTGCGGCCCAGCTCGGCCCCTCCCGGCAGCCGACGGGTGGTGCTGGATCTGAGTGGACCTGCGGTGGTGCGCAGCGGCGACGGCCGGATCTGGCTGGCGGCGGAGGCGGGCTCTGTTCTTAGGGATCTGGAGCGCCTCGGTCTGAGGGGACGGCGGCAGGGTGCGGGCTGGGTTCTTGAGGGCCCCGCCGCCCCTCAGCGCGTGTTCACCCTGGGCCAGCCGCCCCGGGTGGTGATCGATCTGGCTGGAGGAGCGGTGGAGGGGGGGGCGCCGCCGACCACGGCAGAGCGACCTGTGGTGGATCCGAGGCTTCAGTCCCTACTGGGTTCAGAGGTGTTCTGGAACCAGGATCTGCGCTCATTCAGTGGCCGGCGCCTCCGGCTCAACAGTGTGCGTGTGGATCCCCTGAAAAGCTCCTTGGAATTGCGCAGTCTCAGCCGGGGCGCCGGCATGGAAGGACTCACCACCCTCCCCCTGCTCGCGAGGCGCTACGACGCCCTAGTGGCCATCAATGGGGGGTATTTCAACCGGGTGCGGCGCCTGCCCCTTGGGGCGCTCCGGGATCAGGGGAGCTGGTTGTCGGGTCCCATCCTCAACCGTGGGGTGGTGGCCTGGGAGGCCGGCACCCTCCCCCGCTTCGGGCGCCTCGATCTGCAGGAATGGGTGAACGATGAGAGCGGCCGGCAATGGCCGGTGGAGTTTGTCAACAGTGGCTATGTGAAGCGTGGACTGGCGCGGTACACCTCGGCCTGGGGCCCCCGTTATCGCTCCCTCAGCGGTGCCGAACAGGCCGTGCTGCTCCGGGATGGCCTGGTCCTGCGTCGCTACGACAGCGCTTGGTTGGCGGCTGGGGTGCCCCTCGGATCCGGGGACGAGCTGCTGGTGGCCCGGAGCACCCCACTCCCCTGGGGGGTTGGGGCCCGCCTGCAGCTGGTCAGCCGCCCCAGCAATGACCTCGGCCTGGCGGCCAACGTGATGGGTGGCGGACCCCTGCTGCTTCAGGGAGGACGGATCGTTCTGGATGGCGTGGTTGAGGGATTCTCCCCGGCTTTTCTTCGCCAGGGGGCCCCGCGAACCGTGATTGGCAGTGATGGCCGCTTTCTGTGGCTGATCACCCTGGATGGGCTGGATGATGAGGGCCCCACCCTGCTGGAGACGGCCCGTTTTCTTCAGGCGGCAGGCCTGCAGGATGCGCTCAACCTCGATGGCGGCAGCTCCACGGGGTTGGTGCTTGGGGGGCTGCACACGGTGAAGGGGCGGGGGGTGGTGTCGGCCGTGCACAACGGCCTCGGTCTGGTGCCCAGGTCGCCTCAGGGACCCCCAGCTTCGGGGACTGCTGGCGGGTCGTAGAGCCGCGGCTGTCAGACTTGAGACTCCTGCACCCTTTCCACCGTGCCCAGGGGCCAGAGCCTTCGCCTCACGCCACCGGCTGCCGCTGAACTCTGCCGCCAGGCTGCGGTGGCCGGCACACCGGGGATGATGCATCTCGACCTGCTGGCAGGCACCTGCGAACAGTGGGTGATCCGCCTTCGCGCCGGCCATCTGGCCGGAAGCCCCGTGGCCAGGGCGGATGGGATCACCCTTTATGCCCCCCGCCATCAGCAGGAGCTGCTGGCGGGGCTCCTGCTGGACTACCGAGGAGATCTGAGCGGGGCCGGTTTCCTGATGCGGGGGTCCGAAGGCATCCGCTCCTGCGCCTGTGGAGCCGCCTTCACCCCCGTCAAGGGGGGGTGGACCCCCGGGGAAGTAAGGTGATGAATTGTGGTCCACGGTCGGGCAGCCGACCACAGACCTCCCTGTGCAGTCCTACGGCCCTCGATGCCCACCATTCAGCAGCTGATCCGCACCGAGCGGCAGCGTCTCACGCGAAAAACCAAGTCTCCCGCCCTGCGCGCCTGCCCGGAACGGCGTGGCGTCTGCACTCGCGTTTATACGTCCACCCCGAAAAAGCCCAACTCGGCCCTGCGCAAGGTGGCCAGGGTGCGACTGACGTCGGGGTTCGAGGTGACGGCCTACATCCCAGGCATCGGTCACAACCTTCAGGAGCACTCGGTGGTTCTCATCCGCGGGGGCAGGGTCAAGGACCTGCCTGGTGTCCGTTATCACATCATCCGCGGCACGCTCGATACGGCTGGGGTGAAGGACAGGCGCCAAGCCCGCTCGAAATACGGCGCCAAGGCCCCCAAGGATTGATTTCTCTCCCCTTCGTTTCTCTCGCTGCCCTGTCCAACCCCCATGTCCCGTCGCAACGCCGCTGAAAAGCGTCCAGTTCTCCCCGATTCGCAGTTCAACAGCAGGCTGGCATCGATGATGGTGGCCAGGCTCATGAAGCATGGCAAGAAGTCAACCGCCATGCGGATTCTTTCGGATGCGTTCACCCTGATCAATGAGCGCACCGGTGGAGATCCGCTGGAGCTCTTCGAGACGGCCGTGCGCAATTCCACCCCCCTGGTGGAAGTGCGGGCCCGCCGGGTCGGAGGGGCCACCTATCAGGTGCCGATGGAGGTGCGACAGGAGCGTGGCACCGCCATGGCCCTGCGTTGGCTGGTGAACTTCTCCCGTGCCCGTAA
>JBJTQT010000170.1:0-2796 GCA_046075745.1 Cyanobium sp.
AGGGCCGGGGTGCGGGCGGCGAGGCGTCCCAGCCGGGCGGGGGCCTGCCGGTCGGTGCGGAAGCTGTCGTAGAAGCGCCAGCTCAGGATCGTGCGGCGCAGCTGGAACACCTCCGGCGCCTCCAGCGGATCGGAGACGGCGGTGAACAGGCTCTCCTGGGGAGACACCTCCAGAGCCAGGGCCTGTTGTCGGCCGCCCTCGTCGCAGCGTTCCACCACCGGCCCCGTGCGCTGCACCAGCAGGTTGCGGGGGTGGAACGTCCCGCCGGCCCAGATCCACTCCCGCTTGATCTCCGGATCGAGTACGAAGGCGCTTCTCTGATCGTCGCCGCAGTACCCCAGCTCGATCGCGTAAGAGAGGCTATCGCCGGCAAAACCAAGCCGCAGTCGCGTCGCCTCGCGAGTGGTACGACGTTGCGGCCCTGCCCAGAACACCGCCGGTAGGCCCCCTTCCGCGGCCAGGGCAGCCACGAGATCGCCCCGGGCGGCGGCGGCGATCAGCCCCAGCGACCGATACAGATTGCTCTTGCCGCAGCCGTTGGCGCCGCACACCAGCGTCAGCCCCCCCAGTGGCAATGACAACTGCTGCAGAGAGCGGTAGCCGCTGATCGCCAGATGGGTGAGGGCTGCTGGCTGGCTGGGGCTACGAGGAGTCATGGGAGCAGAAGCGTTTCCCGATTGCCCATGGCAGTGCCAATCGCTGATCATGGTGCAGCGTTTACTGGGCATTCACCCCTGCAAGGAGTGCCCCAAGGGGCACTTCCACGATCCGGTAGGTCTCGCTGTCATCCGAGCAGCAGGTGTCGGCGTAATAGCTCTCCACCACGATGTAGGCCTCGTCGAAACTGGCGAAGCTTCGCCCGGCGATGTCATCCTGGCGGCCATCGTCGCGAGTGATCGTGTAGGTGGTGCCACTCGCCATGGCTGGATCGCTGGCTGGATGGGACTTCAATAGAGGGCCTCTTCAGCGTGGGTTTCGATCGTGCAGTCGGAGGTGGGAATGGCAACGCAGGTGAGCACGAAGCCGGCGGCGATCTGGTCCTCGTCGAGGAACGCCTGATCCTCCTGGTTCACACTGCCGCTGACCAGCTTTCCCGCGCAGGAGGAGCAGGATCCGGCCCGGCAGGAGATCGGCAGGTCGATGTTGTTGTCGGCCGCGGCATCGTAGATCTACTGATCGTCGTTGCAGGTGATGGTGCTGTTGATCCCCTCACCGGCATTGATGAGTGTGACCTTGTAGGTGGCCATGGCGACTGTCTGAATACCGGATCAGCATCGGATGCTCTGGGCCGCATGGCCCAGTCCCCATCTGGGGAGGTTTTGCCGCCCATTGGGCGGCGCGAGGGCAGACATCGCCTCTCAGATCACCGTGCCATCGGCGATGGTGGCGTTCTTCTCAATCACCACGATGCCGCTGCGGATCGTGAACCCCAGCGCACTGCGGTCCGCCTCCTGCACCCGATCCTTGTTGATCACCTTCACATGGGAGCCGATGCGCACGTTCTTGTCGAGGATGGCCCGCTGGATCACCGATTGGGCTCCGATACCCAGGGGTACACCACCCTGGGCCCGCACCTGCTGGCGCTCCGCCTCAGATTCAGTGCTGTCGGCCCCCATGGCCAGGGTGTCCTGCAGCACAGCACCCTCCTCCACCCGCAGCCGCAGCCCAAGCACGCAGTGCTCGATCTGGCAGCGATTCAGCACGCAGCCTTCGCTCAGCACCGAATGGGTGAGGTGTGAATCCCACACCTTGCTGGGGGGCAGGTAGCGGGGGCGGGTGTAGATCGGCGATGCCTCATCAAAGAAGGAGAAGGGGGGCTCCTCATCCGCCAGGGCCAGATTGGCCACATAGAAGGATTTCACGGTGCCGATGTCTTCCCAGTAGCCCTGGAAGATGTGGCTCTGCAGGTTGTGGCCTGCCGCCAAGGCGGCGGGAATGATTTCCTTGCCGAAGTCGGTGGCCTGGGGGTGGCTGGCGAGCAGATCGAACAACAGCTTCCGCTCGAATACGTAGATCCCCATCGATGCCAGGAACGGACGGCGGGCCGCCTCCTCGGGGGAGAGGCCCAACGCTGCGGTGTCCACCCCCATGGCCTCGAGCTCCGCACCCCTTGGCTTCTCGTGGAATTCGCGGATGCGCCCCTCCGGATCGGCACGCATCAGGCCGAAACCCTGGGCGGCTTCTGGATCCACCGGCAGTGCTGCCACGGTGAGGGCGGCGCCCCGGGCGCGGTGGGCTCCCACGAAGGCGCTGTAATCCATCCGGTAGAGCTGATCGCCGGAGAGGATCAGCACCTGATCCACATCCCAGCCCTCGAAGAGCTCCTGGTTCTGCCGCACCGCATCGGCCGTGCCCTCAAACCAGCTTGGACTGGTGGGTGTCTGCTGGGCGGCCAGGACTTCCACGAACCCTCCGCCGAAGCCACTGGAGAGGTTGTAGGTGAGGCTGAGGTGGCGGTTGAGCGACTGACTGTTGAACTGGGTGAGCACGTAGATCTTCTCGATTCCCGAGTTGATGCAATTGCTCACCGGGATGTCGATCAGCCGGTATTTGCCCCCGAGAGGAACGGCGGGCTTGGCACGGGTGGTGCTGAGGGGTTGGAGTCGGGTGCCGGCACCGCCACCGAGAATGATTGCCAGAACTCGCTTCACGCCGCGATGTCGCGTTTGATCTGGACATACAGGTGATCGGGATCCTTGTACTGCCGCGGCAGGGAGTGGTGAAGGGCCGTGAGCCGATGCCAGCAGACGCTGCGCTTGATCTTGTCAACGGTTTTTCCTTCTCGGATCAGGATGC
>JBJTQT010000171.1:0-2848 GCA_046075745.1 Cyanobium sp.
GCTGATCCAGGATCCCGAAACCCTGGTAGTGGATACCCGTAACAGGTACGAGGTGGACCTGGGCACCTTCAGCGAGGCCATCTCCCCTGGCACCGGGAGTTTCCGAGAGTTCCCAGCCTGGGTCCAGCAGGAGCTTCCATCATGGATCGCGCAACGGCAGCCCAGGCGCCTGGCGCTCTTCTGCACCGGGGGCATCCGCTGCGAAAAGGCAACGGCCTATCTTCTGCAGCAGGGGTATGAGAACGTGCACCATCTGCAGGGGGGAATTCTGGGCTACCTGGAAACCACTCCCCAGCACGACAGCCTGTGGCGCGGGGAATGCTTCGTGTTCGATCAGCGCACGGCCCTCAACCATCAGCTCACCCCAGGGCACCATGCGCTCTGTCACGCCTGCCGCATGCCCCTCTCCCCGGAAGACCGGGCCCTCCCCAGTTACAGCGAAGGGGTGTGTTGCCGCCACTGCGTGGGGGAACGGGACGCCGCTGATCGGGCCCGCTATGCGGAACGGCATCGCCAGCAGCAGCGGGCCGATGCTCTGGGGGAACCCCATCTCGGCAGGGTGTTCCCCCCTGTGCAAAAGCCATGAGCCCGGCGGGGATCCTCTACAGCTTCCGCCGCTGCCCCTATGCCATCCGTGCACGTCTGGCCCTGGCGGAGGCGGGAGTGAGCGTGGACGTGCGGGAGGTAGCCCTGCGGGCCAAGCCCCCGGAACTGATCGAAGCCTCCGCCAAAGGCACCGTGCCGGTGCTGCACCTCAGCGATGGGACCGTGCTGCAAGAGAGCCTGCAAATCCTGCACTGGGCCCTGGACCAGCATCCAGGAGCGTCCTTCAGGGAGGCGGGATCCCAGCTGGGCAACGACCCTGCCGCCGGGCTGATCGCCGCCTGCGATGGCCCCTTCAAACACCACCTGGATGGCTTTCGCTATAGCGCTACAGAGAAAGAGCAGCACCGACAGGCCGCCACGGCCATCCTGCGGAACTGGAACAGGACGCTGGAGGCTTCAGGCGTGGGGACTACCCCAGCGCCCTGGCTGGAACCCCTTGGCTGGGCCCTGCTTCCCTTCCTCCGCCAGTTCCGCCGCAGCGATCCCGATGGCTTCGCTCGGGAACAGGGCTTCGAAGGGTTGAAGCACTGGCTGGAGAGCTTCGAAGGGAGTGCATCCCTGGCCAGGGTGATGGCCCCTCCCTGGGCCCCGCGCCAGCCCTGGCTCTCCCCCCGCTGGCTGTATCACCTGGCCATGGAATCCGACTGGCAGGATGCCCGCAGGTGCGGCACCTACACCCGATCCACCCGCGGAAAGGACCTGCAGGAGGGGGGCTTTCTCCACGCGAGCCTGCACCATCAGGTGCAGGCCACTTGGCAGCGTTTCTATGGTGACGGGCCGGAACTCAGACTCCTGGTGATCGATCGGGCAAGGCTGGAAGCCGATGGCATTCCCATCCGCCTGGAGGCGGCACCAGAGAGCGGTGAGGCCTTTCCCCACATCTACGGAGCCCTGCCCACCCATGCGGTGCTGCTCGCCGAGCGCTTCTGCCCAGAGATTTGCCCGGAGACACCTATCGGCCGCCCATGACGGCACATGCCCCTTCCTCCATGCCGATGGCCCAGCCAGACCTGGCCGCCATGGAAGCCGAGGCCGTCCAAAGGGGTTGGAAGCTGCGGCTGGCCGCCCCCCGACGACTGGGCCTCTGGACACTGCGCGCGGTGGTGGCCAGACCTCTGCCCGATGGCCGGGCGGAATGGCTGGGAGAACTCCGGGGCTGGGCCCTGCCCCAGGTGAATGGACTGCGTCTCGATACCCTGCGGGTGCAGGGACGGGGAACCATTGGCGCCGCTCCCCTTCTGCTGGCTGCCGGCTGTGCCTGGGCTCTGGAGAACACCCCTTGCAGGAGGGCCCGTTTTCTGGCCATCCATGACAACGACCGTCAGCATCGCCGACTGGTGCGCTACTTCCGCGCGCTGGGATTTGAACCCCTGCGCGAACTCGGATCAGCTCCTGCCGACTGGGGACCCAGGCTGCTCTGGGGTGGCAGCGGACTGCTGATGGAAGGAGCCTGCGAGGAAACGATCCGCCGCTGTGCCCGCCGATGGCGTGCCACCTAGGCCGTACAGACCCTCCCCTCCACGATCCACAGCGCCTGGCCCGGCTGCACCGGCACCCAGGGTTCATCGATGGTGAGTGGCTCGGTGCTCACGATGGTGACCACATCTCCTGGAGCGGCGAGCTCAGCGAAATCCACCGTCAGATCGTCATCCGCCAGGCGCGCCTGACGGAAGGGGGCCTGGCGGGTGAGCAGATGGAGCCGGGTGGTGGCATACACAAACAACCAGCGCCCATTGCTCAGCAACCCGTTGAAGGTGCCCCGCTGGGCCAGCCCATCGGCAAGACGGGCCAGATGGCTGTACAGATTGGCCCCATCCTCCGGTGAAATCCCTGCCTGGTCGAGCTGTTGCAGGATCCAGCAGAACGCGGCCTCGCTGTCCGTATCCCCCAGGGGCTGGTGGGAACCATCCAAGTCCCAGCTGCCTTCGAGATGGCCGTTATGGGCAAAAACCCAATCCTGCCCTCGCCAGCGGCGGTGAAAGGGGTGACAGTTCTGGAGCGCCACCCTGCCCTTGGTGGCCTTACGGATGTGGGCGATGGAGCAATGGGCCTTCAAGGGGAGGGTGGCCACTTCCGCGGCCACCGAAGAGAACGCCGCAGGCTCCTCCTCGCGATAGAGGCGCACTCCCTGGCCATCCACATCGAAGCAGGCCAGTCCCCACCCATCCCCATGGTCGGCGGTGGCCCCGCCCCGCCGCCTGAGGCCGTGGAAGGAGAAACAGAGATCGGTGGGGGTGTTGGC
>JBJTQT010000172.1:0-27212 GCA_046075745.1 Cyanobium sp.
TGGCGGAGGCCCAGCAGGGGGAGCTGCTGCGGGAGGGGCTGCGGGTGGCCATCGTGGGCCGGCCCAACGTGGGCAAGAGCAGCCTGCTCAACCTGCTCAGCCAGCGGGAGCGAGCCATCGTGACCGATCTGCCCGGCACCACCCGCGACCTGCTCGAAAGCGAGCTGGTGCTCGACGGCGTGCCCCTCACCCTGCTCGACACCGCCGGCATCCGCCCCACCAGCGATCCGGTGGAGCAGCTGGGCATCGCCCGCAGCCAGGCGGCCCTCGCCGCCGCCGATGTGGTGCTGCTGCTCTTCGATCTGGGCGACGGCTGGACCACTGCCGACCAAGCCCTCCGCGACCAGGTGCCCTCCGGCGTGCCCCTGCTGGTGGTGGGCAACAAGCGGGATCAGCTCCCCCCCGGCGCGCCCATGGAGCCCGCCGAGGCGAGCCTCTGCGCCCTCACGGGCGAAGGCCAGCAGGAGCTGGCCTTCGCCCTGCTGAGCCGCTGCGGTGCCGCCGGGCTCCAGGGCCTGGAGGTGGCCCTCAACGGCCGCCAGCGGGAGCTGGCCGCCGCCGCCGCCTCTGCCCTGGGCCGCAGCCTGGAGGCCGCCGAAGGCGGCCTGCCCTGGGACTTCTGGACCATCGACCTGCGGGAGGCGATCGGCCACCTGGGGGAGATCACCGGAGACGACGTGAGCGAGGCCGTGCTGGAGCGGGTGTTCGCCCGCTTCTGCATCGGCAAGTGAGCCCTATTCCAGCTTGGCGGCGATCGGCATCCGCCAGCCGCTGCCGAAGGCTCGCCCGCTCACCTTCAACACCGGTGCCGCCTGGCGCCGCTTGAATTCCGCCCGCTGCACCAGCCGGGTCACCCGCTGCACCAGGGCCGGATCCATCCCCTCCCCCACCAGCTCCTCCGGCGTGGCCAGCCGCTCCACCAGCCCTTTCAGCACGGGATCGAGCACCGCATAGGGGGGCAGGGAATCGCTGTCGCGCTGGTCGGGACGCAGCTCGGCGCTGGGCTCCTTGCCCAGGATCGCCTCGCCGATCAGGGGGCCCGTGGCGGGCAGGGGGCCCGTGGCGGGCAGGCCCAGATCGGCGAGGCAGACGGCGGCGGCGGGGCTGTCAATCCAGGCGCTGAGGCGATACACCGACGTCTTGTAGAGGTCGCCGATCACCGCCAGGCCGCCGTTCATGTCGCCATACAGCGTGCAATAGCCCACCGCCAGCTCCGACTTGTTGCCTGTGGCGAGCAGCAGCTGCCCCTGCTGATTGGCCACGGCCATTAGCAGGCTGCCCCGGATGCGCGATTGCAGGTTTTCCGCCGTGAGCCCCCCCGGCGGACCCTCCAGCACCGGCGCCAGCGCCCCATCAAAGGCCCCCATCGCCGCAGCAATGGGCACCGTGTGGGTGGCCATCCCCAGGCGAGCAGCCAGGGCCAAGGAGTCGTCGATCGAGCCCGGCGAACTCCAGGGGGAGGGCATCAACAGGGCCTGCACGTTCTCGGCCCCGAGGGCACCACAGGCGATCACCGCCACCAACGCCGAATCGATGCCGCCGCTCAAGCCCAGCAGCGCCTGCCGGAAGCCGCACTTGCGCGCGTAATCCCGCACCCCCAGGCACAGCACCCGCAGCAGTTCCCCGTCGTTGGCCGGCTCCTGCGCTGCTGGGCCCGCCCCCAATGCCAAGGGCGCGGCCGCATCCCAGATCCCCAGATCCTCGCGGGCGCAGGCCAACTGGCTCACCACGCTGCCGGCGGCATTCACCACGAAACTGCCGCCGTCGAACACCAGCTCATCGTTGCCTCCCACCTGGTTGACATAGAGCACCGGGGCACTCAACCGGGCCGCGGCACGGGCCGCCAATCGGCGACGCAAAGCCGCCTTCCCCTGGCCGAACGGTGATGCCGAGAGGTTGAGCAGCAGATCCACCCGTTGAGCCAACAACTCCGCCACCGGATCCACTCCCGCCAGGCGATGCCCCTGCAGGTCTTCCTCCACCCAGAGGTCTTCACAGATGGTGAGCCCCAGGCGCCAGGGGCGCCCCTCCGCCGTGAGCTCCAGCACGGAGGCCGCCTCACCGGCGCGAAAGTAGCGCCGCTCATCAAACACGTCGTAGCTGGGCAGCAACCGCTTGCGGCAGACGATGTGCCAGCCACTCCGCTCCACCAGGGCAACGGCGTTATAGAGAGCCGGATGGCCGCTACCGTCGATGGGTTCGGCCACACCTACCAGCAGCGCCACCCCCTCCGGCATGGCGGAGGCCAACCGATGGAGCACCTGCTCCTGCCGCCGCAGCAACGCCCCCCGCAGCAGCAGATCCCGCGGGGGATAGCCCCACAAGGAGAGCTCAGGGGTGAGCACGAGCCGGGCCCCCTGCCCCGCCGCCTCCCGACAGGCGGCCAGCAGCCGTTCGCCGTTGCCGTCCAGGTCGCCCACCAGGGCATCGAGCTGGGCCAGGGCAAGCCGCATGGATCAGGAGGTGGTGGGGGTGGAGGGCAGACCGTAGAGCCGGTGGCGTCGCAGCAGGGGCCAGAGCTCGGGTGGCACCTGGGCCGGATCCGGAGGCTGGCCCGCCTCGCCCCGGACCCGGGAGCTGGCCGTGGCGGGCACCGGCAACTGCAGCACCTCCACCCGGGCCCCCATCGCCTGCAACTGCTTCAGGTCGGCGGGCGCCAGGGGGCAGCCCTGGCGCGGCACCACCAGCAGTTGCAGGCCAGCAAGCAAGCTGGACGCCTCCCGCCAGCTCGGCATCTGGGGCACCAGATCACTGCCCACCACAAACACAGGAGTGGTGCCGGGCCAGCGCTGGCGGGCCCGCTCCAGGGTGTCGATCGCCCAGGGGCTGCTGAGCTCCTGCACCAGATCCAGGCGGGGGTTGCCAATGGCCTCCACAAGCGCGGCCAGCAGGGCGATGCGCATCTCCAGGGGGGCCTGGTGCGGTTTCATCGGATTGTCGCTGGCCCAGGTGACCACCCTCGGAAACCGCTCCAACAGGCCCATCAGGAGGGCCTGATGCCCCGTGGTCGGCGGATCGGCACTGGTGCCAAAGAGGGCGATGCAGCTCACGTCCGCTCTCCAGGACCACGTCGTCCCCTCCCCCGCTGGGGCCAGCCGGCCAGCCAGCGGCGGGTGTCCGGATCCTCCGCCGCCAGCCGACGCAGCAGGGCCGCGGGATGGCCCGCCGCCGTGCGGCTCTCCATCAGGGCCTGGGCCGCCAGGCGGCCCGTGCGCCGGGTGGTCTGCACCGCCAGGGCCGCCTGGGCCATGGCCACAGGTGCGGCGGGGGCCAAGGAGAGGCCCGCGCTGAGGGGGGCCGCCAGCAGCAGCACCTGGCGCACGCCCCCGAGCAGGGCCTGGAGCCCCAGCTGGGTGCCGCCCAGGAGGGCGTTCTGGCTGCCCAGGTTGAGCAGCAAGCGGCGGGCGCCACTGCGGGTCATCGGCAGGCCGTAGATCCTGCAGAGCTGCATCACCAGGGCGCTGTCGCACACCACTCCGCCCGCCAGATCCAGCCCCATCACAGGGTTGAGGGCCACACCGGCGGCCTTGGCAGCGGCATAGCGGCCGATCAGGGTGCGGGCCCGGCGGCGGCCCTGGCGGAGGCGGCAGCGGACGAGCTGTTCGGAAAAGGCATCCGCGGCCCGCAAGGCATTTAGGGCCAACAGCCGTTCCCCCTCCTCCTCCAGCAACACCACCAGGGCCTGCCGCAGGGGGCCAACGCGTGGCGGAGCCCCGACGCTGCGCACCCGCCCATCGGCCAGCACCTGGGCCTCCCGGGGGGCCGCGGCCACAGCGATGGGCTCCAGATGGTAGGCGACGGCCGGCAGCCGGCTCCGCAGGCTGGCCAGCAGCTGCGGCACCTCCTCGGCGGGCCAACAATCACTGCGGTTGAGCACCAGCCGCACCGGCTTGCCATCTGCCAGGAGGCGCTCCAGCACCTCCGCTTCCACCCGGGTGAGATCCCCGTCCACCACCAGCAGCACCAGATCCGCCCCCAGGGCCACCCGCCGGGCCAGCCGCTCACGGGCGGCGGCGGCCACCTCGTCGATGCCGGGGGTGTCCACCAGATCCACACCCGCCAACCCCGGGATCTCCACGGGCCAGGGCCGCTCCTGCTGGCGGCGGGTGCAGCCATGGGCCACATCGGTGGCAAAGGCCTCCTGGCCCAGGAGGGCATTGAGCAGGCTGCTCTTGCCCACCCCCACCCGGCCGAGCACCACCACCCGGGGCCGGCACTCCTGGAGCCGCTGCAGCTGGCGATCCAGACCGGCCAGCTCGGGGGCCAGGGCCTGCCGCTCCTGGGGGGTGAGCTGCAGGGCCCGGCGCCAGCGCGTCAGCAACTGCAGCGCCCGCTCCCCCATCGGGGGGGCCTCCGGCTGGGGGCGCACGGGGGTTCTCATGGCTGCCATGCCCCAACCTCCAGGAAAATTGCAATGGGCCCGAAGGAGGCCGGCACGGGATCAGGCTGCAGCCGTCCGTATTTAATCGGTAGACGCTCCGTTGTGCCGTTGCGCCTTCCCGCCCATGGCTCCACCCCTGATCAGTCCTCCCCGTCCCTCCAGCCTGCCGCCGGAGGTGTTCGCCGATCGGCGGGATCGCTTTCTGCACCGCCTGGGCACCGCCGCGGCCGTCATCCCGGCGGCCCCCCTGCGCACCCACCACGCCGATGTGGAGCACAGCTTCCGCCAGGACAGTGACTTCTGGTACCTCACGGGCTTCGATGAAGCCGACGCCGTGGCGTTCTTCCTGCCCCACAGGGCTGAGCATCCCTTCGTGCTCTTCGTGGCGCCCCGGGAACCCAGCGCCGAGGTGTGGAACGGCTTCCGCTGGGGCTGCGAGGGGGCCGTGGCCCACTTCGGCGCCTGCCTCGCCCACCCCCTGGCCGAACTGGAGGAGCGCCTGCCCCAGTATCTGCAGGGGGCCGAAGGCATCGCCTTCCGGGTGGGTCGCCATCCGAAGGTGGAACCCCTGGTGCTGAAGGCCTGGGGCCAGCAGCTGGATCGAGCGCCCCGCAGCGGCACGGCAGCCCTGGGGCTGGTGGCACCCTGCCCAATCCTCCATGAACTCCGCCTGCGCAAGAGCGAGGAGGAGCTGGAGCTGATGCGCCAGGCCGCCCGCATCTCCGCCGAAGCCCACGAGCTGGCCCGCAGCATGGTGCGCCCTGGCTTGAGCGAACGGCAAGTGCAGGCCGTGATCGAGCAGCACTTCCTGGAGCAGGGCGCCCGGGGGCCGGCCTACGGCTCGATCGTGGCCGGCGGCGACAACGCCTGTGTGCTGCACTACACCGCCAACAACGCCCCCCTGAGGGATGGGGATCTCCTGCTGATCGATGCGGGCTGCAGCCTGGCCGACTACTACAACGGCGACATCACCCGTACCTTCCCGATCAACGGCCGCTTCAGCGGGGAACAGCGGGCCCTCTACGAGCTCGTGCTCGCCGCCCAGGAGGCCGGGGTGGCCGCCGTGCGTCCAGGCGCCACGGCTGAGGGGGTGCACGACACGGCCGTGCGGGTGCTGGTGGCGGGGCTGGTGGAGCTCGGCCTGCTGCAAGGCGAGGTTGAGGGCCCGATGGAGCGGGGCGCCTATCGGCACCTCTACATGCACCGCACCGGCCACTGGCTGGGGCTGGATGTGCACGATGTGGGGGCTTACCGACTTGGAGAAAAGCCGGTGGATCTGCAGACCGGCATGGTGCTCACGGTGGAGCCGGGGCTCTACGTGAGCGATCGCCTGGCGGTTCCCGAGGGTCAGCCCGCCATCGACGACCGCTGGAAAGGCATCGGCATCCGCATCGAGGACGACGTGGCGGTGACGGACCGTGGCCATGAGGTGCTCACCGCCTCCGCCCTGAAAGCCACCGCAGCGATGGAGCGGTGAGGGGAGAATGGAGGGGTTGAACGGGGCAAATGGGCCGCCCGCAAGAATGCTTCCAGCCAACAGCCCCCCTGCCGTGTCTGCCGAGCCTGCCGCTGACCCCCCTTCCGCTCCAGCAAGGGTGGCCGTGGTGATGGGAAGCGATTCCGATCTGCCCACCCTCCAACCGGCGGTGGAAGTGCTCGAGAACTTCGGCGTGCCCTGCGAAGTGCGGGTGCTCTCGGCTCACCGCACGCCGCTGGAGATGGTGGCCTTCGCCCAGAGCGCAGCCGATCGGGGTTTGAAGGTGATCATTGCGGGGGCGGGCGGCGCAGCACATCTGCCGGGCATGGTGGCTTCCCTCACCCCCCTGCCCGTGATCGGGGTGCCGGTGCAGAGCCGGGCTCTCTCGGGAGTGGATTCGCTCCATTCCATCGTGCAGATGCCGGCAGGCATCCCGGTGGCCACGGTGGCGATCGGCAATGGCACCAACGCCGGCCTGCTTGCGGTGCAGATCCTGGCCACGGCTGACGCCTCCCTGGCTGAGGCCCTGATCGCCTATCGCCAACGGCTCCACGACCAGGTGAGCGGCAAGGACAGGCGGCTGCAGCAACTCGGAAGCACCGCCTATCTGGCCGCCATGCAGACCGGCGGGGAGAGGACTTGATGATCGCAACGACTCCAAGAGGTCGCCCGGCTCTCTGGCTGCTCGGCCTCTTTGCTCTCGGTGTGCTCAGTCGCTGGGCCACCCGCACCCAACTGGTGCAGGCCTGGGATGCGGGCAACTTCGTGCTGGCCCTCTCAGGTTTTGATCTGGCGGGCCATGTGCCCCACATGCCCGGGGTGTTCTGGTGCCTGATCGCCCTCGGACGGCTGTTTCGCCCCCTCTTCGGGGGAGATGGGGTGGCCGCCCTCGAATGGCTGAATGCCCTCGCCGCCGCTGCTGCCCTCCCCTGCGGCTGGTGGCTGGGCAAGGCCTTCGCAGGCCCGCGGGTGGGGGCCTGGCTGGTGGGGTTGCTCTTCAGCGCACCTCTTCTCTGGTTTTACGCCAGCCAGCCCCTGAGCTACGGCGCCGAGCTCGGCTGGGTGGTGGCGATCGGCTGCTGCGCCTGGTTGCTGGCAGAGGGTGATCAGCGCTTCGTGCTGCCCCTGGCGGTGCTGATGGCCACAGCGGGTGGCATCCGGCCGAACACCCCGCTCTTTCTGCTGCCGCTTGTGGTGATGGCCTGCTGGCGAGGATGGTCGAAGGGGGTGGCGCTCTGGCGGTTCGGCGCGGGTATCGCCCTGGGTCTGGGCCTGCTGGCGGCCTGGGGTGGGGCGTTTCTTGCGGAGGTGGGGGGCTTTGAGCGGTTCTGGCCTCTCTTCCAGTCGTGGAAGGGATCCCACAGTGAGCAGTCGCGTAGCGGGGGGGTCCTGGGCAATCTCTGGTTGCTGCTGCGAAGCGTGGGGCTCACAGCTCCTGCGGGCCTGGCCCTGGCCTTGCTCTGGCCCCGCAGGCCTTCAGCGGGAGCCCCAGCCCTAATCAGCCCAGAGTCATCACGCTGGCGCTGGCTCTTCCTGGCGCTCTGGATCCTCCCCTCAGCGTTTTACCTGCTCCTGGTGCACTTCACCCGCATGGGCCATGCCACCACCCTCCTGCCGGCGGTGCTGCTGGCCCTGGCCTGGCGCCTGGGGGGGAACGGCCGGGCGGGAGGGGTGCTGCGCTGGCCCCGGGATCTCGCCCTCGTGGTGGCTTTGCAGAGCCTCCTCTTCCTTCTGGTGCCCGGCGATCGCTTCGCCACTTCCCTGCGGGATTACGACAGGGAGTGGGGCCAGGCGATCGCCGCTGTCCAACGGTTCGATCCCGCCACCACGCTGGTGATCACCACCGGCCGCTCCAATCTCCGGGCCTACCGGCTCCCGTCTGTGCACCTGCCGGCCTATGACCATGACCAGGCGGATTTCAGGCTGGATCAGGCCGGCCCCAGCATCACCGTGCGTCCTCCCCTGGAGAGGGTGGTGGTGCTGGATCGGGGCCTGCGCATGGAACCACCGGCGGTGGAGGGCCTGCGCAGCACGGATGTGATTCCGAAGCGGCTGCGACTGCTGGAGGTGCCGATCCCCCCCGGGGGCCTGGAGGTGGAACGGGGCGCGATCCGCGCGCTGCCCCCTGCAGCTGACGCAGGCCCCAGGAAACCGGCAAGCTGAGGGCAGTTCTCGATCGGGTTGTCCCCCTAAGCCCATGCTTGAGCGGCTGGTGCTGCCTCCCTGGCTGCGCTTCAGCCTGGCCTTGCCGCTGCTGGTGCTCAACATCTGGGTGCTCCGGCAACTGCTCGTGCCACTGGCGCCCTTCCCGGCCCTGTTCCTCACGGCAGGGCTCATCGCCTTCGTGCTCGACATCCCCACCCGCTGGCTGGTGGAGCAGAAGGTGCCGCGGTCCCTGGCGCTCCTGCTGGTGATTGGACTGGGGCTGGGCGGGGTTGTGCTTGCAGCGCTCTGGTTGCTGCCCAGGTTGGTGCAACAGCTGGATGAACTGATCAAGGCGCTGCCGGGCTGGCTTGCGGAGGGGGAGGTCCTGCTCACCAATCTGCAGAACTGGGCCACCTCTCGCGGGCTGCCCAGTGATTTCGGCGATCTGAGCAGCCAGATCCTCACCCGCACCAGCAAACTGGCCAGCCAGTTCAGCCAACAGGTGCTCAGCCTGCTGGGGGCCACCCTTGGGCTCACGGTGAACACCGTGATCGTGCTCGTGCTCACGGTGTTTCTCCTGCTCGGCGGCGAGCGGATCGCGGCAGGGCTGGCCCAGTGGCTCCCTCCCAATGTGCGCTCCCTGGTCACAGGCACCATCTACCGCACGTTTCGTGGCTATTTCGCCGGCCAACTGCTGCTGGCCCTGATCCTGAGCAGCCTGCAGATGGTGGTGTTCACCCTGCTGGGTATTCCCTACGGCGTGCTCTTCGCCGTGGCGATCGGTTTCACCACCCTGATCCCCTACGCCAGTGCCGCCACGATCGTGCTGGTGAGTGTGTTGTTGGCCCTGGAGGATCCCCGCAGGGGCCTAGAGGTGCTGGCCACGGCCATCACCGTGGGCCAGGTGGTGGATCAGATCATCCAGCCCCGTCTGATGGGGAGCATCGTGGGCTTGCAGCCCGCCTGGCTGCTGATCTGTCTGCCCATCGGCGCCAGGCTGGGAAGCCTGCTGGGTCTGGGGGAACTGCTCGGGCTGCTGCTGGCCGTGCCCACCGCCAGCTGCGCCAAAACGTTCCTCGATGCCTGGGCCGTGCGCCTGCGGGCTGGAGAGCCGGAGATCACCGGTGGAGAGGAGGCCAGCCCGTTGCTCCCATCACCTGCGCAACGGGTGGAGGGGTGAGCAACCGCCTGCACCCCTGCCGATGGCAACTGGAGCAGCCTGCACCCCCGTTGCCAGAGGCCACATCGCCCCCGCTGCTGCTCCTGCTCGACTGGCGCCTTGCCTGCAAGCAAGGGGGCAGGGAGGCCCAGCTCGCCAACCTCTCCCCAGACGAAATGCAACGCCATGCCACCTACCGACAGCCCGCCGATCAGGACCGCTTCCTGTGGGCCAGGGCAGGGCTGCGGCAACTGCTGGGCCGCTGGCTGGATCAGCCGCCGGGCCGGATCACGCTCCTCTCCGATTCGAACGGCAAGCCTTGCTGCCCGATGCCGGGGGCCCCAGCCTTCAACCTGAGCCATTCGGGTGCTCTGATCCTGCTGGCCTTTCACACCAGCTGGGCCGTAGGGGTGGACGTGGAGCGAACTCAGCCTGATCTGCCATGGGAGCCCATCGCCCGAAGGATGTTCACCCCTGGGGAGCTGATGGCCCTGCAGGCCCTGCCGGCGCTGGAGCAGGCCAGCGCTTTTCTGGCCACCTGGTGTCGGCTGGAGGCCCGCCTGAAGGCCGCGGGCCTTGGGCTGAGCGGCCTGGCCAGCCTGCGGGCGGCCGAGGCCAGCGGGGATGGGCCATCGCCAGCTCTGATCTGGGATGTGGCGGTGCCCTCCGGCTATTCAGCCGCGGTGGCCATGCAGCCACTGAGCCCGGTGGTCAGGGGCCGTCCGGTGCTGGTGGAAGGGGGCGGTCATCCCAGTCTTCCGGGGTGAGGGGCTGACCCAGCAGGAGCTTTTCAGCCCGGCGCACAGCAGTGGGATGGCTCAGCAGATCCGGCTCCTCCAACCTCGGTGCTTTCTCCGGAGGCAGTTCCTGGGGAGTACGCGGGGGCGGCAACCACAGGAAGGCGCTCTCCGGCGCCAGCTGGCGGCAGAGCTGCTCCATCTGCTGCCGCAGGGCCAGCCGAACCCGGCCGTGCTGCAACGCCTCGAAGAATTCCTCCCGCGGCGCCCGACCCATGCTGGTTGGCTGATTGCCATTGCCGCCCCGCAGCCGGGCGCCATCGGGATTCCAGCTGGGGCTGCACAAGCCCTTTTCACCGGTGCGCACATCCAGCCAAAGATGCAGGCCCTCCCCCCGAGGACGCGTCACCACCGCCAGGCCATCGCCTGGCCTCTGCCGCGGCAGGGCATACACCCGCCAGCTGGCCCGATCCCGAGCAGGCACGCAGCCCGCCAGCAGCAAGGACAGTAGGGGGAGAAGCAAGGCCAGCCTCAGGGGCACAACCAGCAGATCGATTCACGCGCCATGATCCTGCTTCTCCCCCTCACCTGCGGTCCGGCATGGCCCTCACCCCTTCCACCATGCTTCCCCTGGGCACCCCCCTGCCCTGGGAGGTGCTGGCCCAGGCCCTCACCCAGGTGAGTGGTGGCCCCCTCCCTTCCAGAAACACCCTGGCGGGCCAGCCCGTGCTGGTGCTCTTCCTCTGCCCCCATTGCCCCTTCGTGAAGCACATCGAGCCGGAACTCACCCGGCTGCAGCAGGATGTTGGCGATCAGGTGGCCTTTCTGGCGATCCGCAGCAACAGCCTCAGCACCCACCCCCAGGACGGGGTGGCGGGGATGACCAGCCAGGCGAAGAGCAACGGCTGGCGATTCCCCTACCTGGCCGATGATTCCCAAGAGGTGGCAAAGGCCTTCCAGGCGGCCTGCACCCCCGACCTCTACTTGTTCGACAGCAACCACACCCTGGCCTATCGCGGCCAGCTGGACGGCAGCCGACCCGGCAATGGAATTCCCCTGGATGGGCGGGATCTGCGGGCCGCACTGGAGGCCCTGCTGGCAGGGCACAGTCCTTCGCCGGAGCAGGTGCCTTCCATCGGTTGCAATATCAAGTGGCACCCCGGTGAGGAGCCAACCTGGGCCTAGGGCCAAAGGCCGAGGGGGCCCACCGGAGGTGTTGTGGAATCTTTCGCGGGGCTTAAGGTTGCTCCCATGCATGTGCCCCCCTTCAGCCTTAGCGAACAGCTCAGGCAGCTTGGTGATCGCCTCGACGAGGCTGTGTTGCAGGTGTTGCGAAGTGGTCAATACATCGGCGGACCCACCATCGCCAACTTTGAGGCTTCGTTTGCCGAAAGTTGCGGCGTGTCCCATGCCATTGGCTGCAACAGTGGAACCGATGCTCTCATCCTGGCCCTACGGGGCCTGGGGATCGGACCGGGGGATGAGGTGATCACCACCTCCTTCAGCTTCTTCGCCACGGCGGAAGCCATCAGCGCCGTTGGCGCCACGCCCGTGTTTGTGGACGTGGAGGAGGGCTCCTACCTCATGGATCCGGAGCGGATCGAGGCGGCGATCACCCCTGCCTCTCGCGCCTTGCTGCCGGTTCATCTGTTCGGCAGGCCGGTGAACATGGAGCAGATCATCGCCATCGCCCGGTTGCATGGGCTGCTGGTGATCGAAGACTGCGCCCAGGCCACCGGCGCCAGCTGGGCGGGCCGCCCCGTGGGCAGCTGGGGAGATGCGGGCTGCTTCAGCTTCTTCCCCACCAAAAATCTTGGCGCCGCCGGCGATGGTGGCGCCGTGGTGTGCCGCGATCCCCAACTGGCCCAGCGGGTGCGGGAGCTTGCGGTGCACGGCATGCCCCGCCGCTACCTGCACACCAGCCTCGGCTACAACAGCCGCCTGGATGCCCTCCAAGCCGCTGTGCTGCAGGTGAAGCTGCCCCACCTGGCCAGCTGGGTGGAGCGGCGCCGAACCATCGCTGAGCGCTATCTGCGGGAACTGGCCGATGTGCCCGGGCTGACCCTCCCTGAAGCGGGACCCAAGGGCCATAGCTGGAACCAATTTGTGGTGCGCCTGCCCGCCTGCCCAGTGGGCCAGGCCTCCTGCGCAAGCGGCTGCACCCCCTCCTCAGACAGCGCCACCTACGGCTTGCCGGAAGCCTGCTGCCGCGACTGGTTCAAGCAGCAGCTGCAGGAGGGAGGAGTGAGCACCATTATCTACTACCCCATTCCGATCCACCGCCAGCCGGCCTACGACCAACTGGGCTACGGCAGTGGCAGCCTGCCCCACACCGAACAGCTCTGCGCCGAAGTGCTCAGCCTGCCGATTTTCCCTGAACTCACGGAGGTTCAGCAGGACAAGGTCATCACCACCCTGCGCAACCTGCTCCTTCAGCCCAGCGGCCTCCAAATGATCGGCACAAGGTCATAAAGCAGGCCAGCTCTTACGGCAACAGTGCACGTTGGCGGAGAAAAGCCACAAAATCCCCAGCCACCAGGGCAGCGCTCGAGGGGGAGAGGTGGTTGCCATCGAGATAGAACACAACATCAGCTTTGTGATTGCGGCAGGTTGCCGTGAGCGGGTCACAGAACAACGACAAGGGGTCGTAAATCTGCAGGTTTGGATGCTCAGCTTCCAGCCGTTTGAGGGCCGACACGATCTTGTCTCTCTCCCCATGCACTGGATTCAAGGGAAGGGTGGAAAAACAGGAGGAGTCCAGCTTTGGACGGAACCATTGGCGTGTGCAAATTGTTCCACCACCGGATGGGAAACGGGGGAAGGGAGCAAACACCACCAGGTGCACTCCGCGGGGTTGGAGCTCGCTGGCGAGCCTGGCGATGGCCCCTGCCCACCGGGCAAACAAGGGATCCTGATCGGGCTGCTTGAGGTTGAAGTAGCGAAGCAAATCAGCAGCCAATAAAACACTGTCGCCCCGTTTCATCTTTTGGGAAACCAGGTCGTAGAAGCTGTTGATCTCCCTACCCTTGGCTGGCAAGCGATCCAAATAATCATTGCGCTTTCCCTCAGGAGGAGGGCCAAAGGAGATGACGGGGAAGGGTTGGTGGGCATTGCCCGCGGTGTTGAAAGTGGCCAGGCCAACCCCCGTGCGTGCCACCACCTCACCCATCAGGGGATAGAGATGCCCAGCATGACTATCACCAAAAAGAAAGAGTGAAGGCTGAGCGCCCCTTGCAGGTATCAGACACCTTTCGATAGTTTTGTCATCAAGATGGCCACATCGATCGACCGTCATCGCCGTGCCAGACACGGACAGACTGGCGAGATCAAAAGCGGGGCTCTTCCTACCGGTATAGAAAGGATTGGCAGGTTGGTTCAAGAGCCAGAGCAAGCCTCCGGCCAGTGCGCCCTGGGCAAGAAGGCCGGAGCCAATCGTGGCCTGATTTGTCGAGGCCCACCGGGCCCGGCGCAAGGGAGCTTCCACCCAGCGATAGGAGGCCAGGGATGCGCCAGCAATCACCACCACCAAAAGGGGGAATGACCAACCATGAATACCGATGGTCCAGCGTGCAAGCACCAAAACAGGCCAATGCCACAAATATAGCGAATAGGAGAGCAAACCTAAAGAAATTATTAGGGGCAAACTCAAAAAGCGCTTGCCTAATCCCCTGGATGCAGGATCGCAATCAGTGGCAAGTATCAATAGAAGTGTCAACAGCACAACCAGTGGTGTTGTAACAGCCTTCCATGGTGAGGGAAGAAAAAAACAGCCACAGATCATGGCTAAAAAAACTGCTGATCCCGCTCGGAGCCTGCAACTGACCTGAGCAAGAGCCTCCGAGCGGAGAGCAGGATCGGCCACCAAAGCCAGCAGACAGCCCGCTCCCAGCTCCCAGAAACGGTTGGGCATCAAATAGAAGGCTGCTGAAGGGTTGGAGGGGCTGAGCAACAAGAAAAACAACAGCGAAACCCCACTCAAGACGCCAACAGACAAGAAGAGAGATCGCAAGCGTGGCTGCAGGAGAGCGGGCTGATAGGCCCCAAATCCCAGGGCCAATAGAGCCAGGAGCAGGAGCCCGTAGGGGCCCTGCTCCTGGGCCCGCAGGAAGCCTGGCATCACGCTGAGGCCCTCACGAAGGATGGCAAACGCCAGCACGACGAATCCCACAGCACCAGCCAACAGGACCAGACGCTTGAGGAGTCGTGGTCGCTTCGTGGCCAGCCAGAACATCAAGGGATACAGCAAATAGAACTGCTCCTCCACACCAAGGGACCAGGTGTGTAGAAAGAGATTCAACTCCGCTGCGGATGCGAAGTAATCCGCCTCTGCGGAATAAAGCTGAATATTGGAAAAACCAAACACCCCCGCCAAACCCGTCCAAAGCGACTGATCTGGAACCTGGACAACAAGGCAATAAAGAATACTACTTACTAAAATACAAATTAATAGGGCCGGAATCAGTCGCTTGAAGCGGCGACCATAGAAGGAGACGATGAACGGCGAAAAGGCTGTTTCCTGACGATGCACAAGCGAGGAAGTAATCACATACCCCGAGATCACAAAAAACACATCAACGCCCAGAAAGCCTCCTGGAAACACCTTGGTTTGCATGTGATTCGCCAACACTGCCAACACCGCCACGGCACGAAGGCCGTCAATTTCCGGCCTGTAAGGGGAAGCATGGCTTGAGCGCATCGTGGTGTTCACCCCTTCGGAAGAGTGGAATAGAGCTTCTTGAACAGGGCTTGTTGCTGCTTGTGCACCACCACCGGAGCGGGATAGCCCCGCCGCTCCAGGGGGGCGATTTCGCCGCTGATCAGATCGGCCGTGGCCACATGGGCCAGCTCCGGCAACCATTGCCGAATGTAGGTGGCCTCGGCATCAAATTTGGCCGCCTGACTCGCAGGGTTGAAGATGCGCAGGGGCTTGGGATCCATGCCGCTGCTGGCGCTCCATTGCCAGCCGCCGTTGTTCGCCGCCAGATCCCCGTCCACCAGCCGCTCCATGAAGGCGGCCTCCCCCAGACGCCAGTCGCAGATCAAATCCTTCACCAAGAAGGAGGCCACGATCATGCGGCAGCGGTTGTGCATCCAGCCACTGGCCTTGAGCTGACGCATCGCCGCATCCACGATGGGCACGCCGGTCAGGCCCTCTCGCCAGGCCTCGAGCCACTCAGACTCGTTCTGCCAGGGGAAATGGCGCCATTGGGGCCGGTAGGGACCTTCCGCCAGCTCGGGGAAGTGAAACAGCGCCTGCTGGTAGAACTCCCGCCAGGCCAGTTCCTGCTCCCACACCGCAATCGAGTCGAGGGCCTCGCTGCTGCGGGCCAGCGCCCGGGCCTCCTGGGCTGCGGCCCAGGCCTGGCGGGGGCTGAGGGTTCCAAATTTGAGGGCCGCGCTCAGGGCGGAGGTGCCCTCCTCCCCCGGCAGGTTCCGGCCCTCCCCGTAGGCCAGCAGGGCCCCTCCGCCAGGGCCTCCGGCGCAGAACGCCTCCAGCTGGTCCTGGGCTGCAGCTTCACCGGGCCGGCAGGGACAGAGAGCGGCACCCGTAAAGGCGGGACCAAGGGCAGCAGCCTCCGGCACGGACGCGCAGAGGGGCAGGAGCTGCCAGAGCCGTCGCCGCTCTGCCGGCCAGTCGCTGCTTGAGGGGTCGGTGGGGAGATCCACCAGAGCGCTGGGTGCGGCTACCGGCTCCAGGCCGCCTGAGGCCGCCGATCCCAGACCCGCCCGCCGTTCCACCTGGCCGCGCCAGTTCCGCAGGAAGGGGCCATACACCTTGTAGGGCTCGCCGCCGCCTGTTTTCACGGCTTCAGGGGCCACCAACAGCTGATCCCAGTCCACCAGCACCTTGCAACCCTGGCCCTGGAGGGCAGCAGCCACCTGCCGATCCCGCTCCCGCCCGTACGGCTCCACATCCCGGTTCCAGGCCACCACCTCGGCGCCGCTCGCCGCCGCCACCTGGGGGAGCAGGGCGATGGGGTTGCCCTGCAGCACCACCAGCCGGCTGCCCGCCTGGCGCCAGCGCTGGGCCAGCTCCCGCAGGCTCTCGCAAAGAAACCAGAGCCGCGCTGGTGAGAGATCAGCAGCGCCAAGGATCGCGGGATCCAGCACAAATACTCCCGTCAACGCTGGGGTGACGGCGGCGGCGGCGGCCAGTCCAAGATTGTCGGCCAGGCGCAGGTCGCGCCGATGCCAGAAGAGCCAGCGGGGAGGAGCGGCCATCAGAGGCTCCAGTGGGGCCTGGCCAGAAGCCAGGCGCTCACGCTGCGGCCATCCACGGCCTCCTCCAGCGACGACAGAATCTCATCCAGCGCCTGGGGGGAGCAGCGCTGCTGAGTGGTCAGGCCTCCATCATGGGCGCCGTCAAGCTGGCACCCCACCGGCTGCAGGGCCAACCCTTCAGCCTCTCCAAAGGTGCTGCGCCCCACCGTCATGCGTTCATCGGAGTAGCCGGGATTGGGGTGCAGCACCCCAAGCTCCTGCCAAGCCCCCTGGAGATGGCCCGTGAGCTGCTGGATCAGCCGGGCCGCGGCCGCCGGCGCTGATTCGCCGTCCATCAGGGTGCCGGCGGGGAACTCCAGCAGCCATCGCCCCACAGCCGGGCGGTAGCGCCTCAGCAGCACAAGCTGGCCGTCCGGCGTCTCCGGTACCACCAGGACGCTGGGGGGATGGCGAAGCCAACCGAAACTGGCCTCGATGCCCATGGGCAAACGCAACCGCTCCCGCACGAAGCGGCAGGAACCGGCCTGGAGCTCGGCTTCGATGGCCAAGTGCTCATGGGTGGAGGACAGGGCGGGGGGCATGGGAGCCGGCTCAGGGCTGCAGGTGCTGGCGGGCACGGAACCAGGCTGTCACGCTCTTGCCATCGAGCGCTTCGTCTCCGCTGGCGATGGCCGCCTCCAACTGGGCGGGCTCGAGCAGCAGCACCTCCAGATCCTCGTCGTCATCGCCTGCGGGGGGCTGCTCCAGGGCCGTCAGGCCCCTGGCCAGAAAGAGGTGAATCACCTCATCGGAATAGCCCGGACAGGGCACCATCGCCCCGAGAGAGTCCCATTGGCTGGCGGCATAACCCGTTTCCTCCTGCAGTTCCCGCTCCATGGTGCTGAGGGGATCCTCCCCTGGATCCAGGGTGCCCGCAGGAAACTCCAGCAGACGGGAGGCGACGGCAAAGCGATATTGGCGCAGGATCACCACCCGACCATCCTCCAGAACCGGAACTGCCAGGGAGGCTCCCGGGTGGCGGATCACCCCGAAGGTGGCTTCCAGGCCATTGGGGAGGGCATAGCGGTTGAGCTCGAAGCGGATCTTGCGGGCATCCAGGGAGGCGACGGTATCCAGATGGCGCGGGGGTTCGGGGGGAGGCAGGGGCGCCATGGGACTGGAAACCGGTGTCGTTGGCAGCCAGCATGCCTGAGGCCGGCATCCCCGGGGGATCCCGCGCACCTTTAGCCGCCGCGACGCTGCCGGTCCTGCAGTAGCTGGCGGCAGACCATGGCAGCCGAGGTGCTCACTCCCGCCGTGCCCTCCCCAGGGTGAAGGGAATCCCCGCAGAGCCAGAGGCCCGGCAGGGGGGTGCGACTGGCCAGGCCGAAGGGGCCAAAACGGCTGGGATGCTGACCGAGCCCGCCCACATACCCCCAGGGACGGCCCGTCCACCCCTGCCATCCCCGGGGGGTGGCCAGTTCTGCATGGCGCCAGTGGACCCTTTCCAGGCCCAGGAGGGTCTCCAGACCCGACTGGATGCCGGCCATGGCCGCCTGTTTCTGCACCTGGTACGCGCCCTCCTCCAGGGCGAACCAGGGGCGGGCCGGCGTGAACACGCTGGCAATCACGGTGGCTTCCCCCACCGGCGCCCGGCCATCCCCCTCCTGGCTCACGGACACGAACAGTGGGCCAGGATCGGACCAGTCCAGCTGCAGGTGGCTTGCCACCGCTGGGGGGAGTCGGTGGCGCTCCACCGCGGCATAGAGCACCAGGGCGCCACTGGGCTCGTGCAGGCCCTCAAGACGACGGCGATAGCCCCCTGGCAGGGCCTCCAGGAGCAAAGCTGGCAGGGTCTGGGGCGGCAGGCTCACCACCACATCGGCGGCCTGGAGGGAAAAGGGCGTGCCAATACCCCCCACACCCTCCACCCGCCAGAGGCCGTCCCCTTCGCCTGGGGGAATCAGCCGACCCACTCGCTGCCGCAGCCGCAGCTCCCCCCCCGCCGCCGTCAGTGCCTCCTCCAGCGCCATGCTCAGGGCCTGCATTGACCCGTGCAGATGCCACAACCCTCGGGGGTCCTGCACCACCGAGAGCACAGTGGCGCCGTAAAGGGCTGCCGTGCGATCCGCCGGTTCCTGGGAATAGAGCTGCAGTTGCAGATCCAGAAACCGCCGCAGGCGTTTGCCCCCCTCCCGGCGGGAGGCACCGGTGAGCCAGAGGAGATCGGCCACGGTGCTGGCCGTGAAGACCCCCGTCGCGAGGACGGCCGGATCGATTGCCCCCAAGAGCTGTTGCAGATCCCACCAGGAGCGGGGAGGGAGCACCGGGTCTCGATCAGCGAAGGCCCAGGTTGCCCCCTGCAGGCTGTCGCAGAGGGCCCAGAAGGCTTCGGACCCCGGGAATTGCCTCTCCCGCTCCTGGCGCCAGCGCTGGGGATCCCGCCAGAGCGCCACAGGGGGGCGCCCATCCGCCAGATCCACCACACAGCCAGGATCCAAAGGGGTGGCCGCAGGTGGGGGCACCCCGAGCTCCGCAAACAACCGGGCATGGATGCCTCCCGGCTCCATGCCGGCCACCTGGGTGGCCCCCACATCAAACACGTAGGGGCCGCGGCGAAAGGTGCCGGCACACCCCCCGCTCTGATGGTGGGCCTCCAGCAGCACCACCTTCAGGCCCTTGTGAGCAAGCAGCGCAGCGGCTGTCAACCCGGCGATGCCGGCGCCCACCACCAGCACATCGGTCATGGCTATGGAGCATAGAGTTTTTCCGGGTCACTGTTCCCATGCCCATGGGCCGCTCCGTTACCGACCCGCTGGCCGCCTGGATGCAGGATCAGCTGGGGATCCGCCTGAAGGCCCGCACCCCGGTGGGAGGGGGGTGCATCCACAGCGCCTGGTGCCTGGAGACCAGTGATGGGACGCGCCTTTTTGCCAAGACCAACAAAGCCCACCAGCTCCCGCTGCTGGAGGCAGAAGCGGAAGGGCTGGAAGCCCTGGCCGGGGTGGCCCCATCCGGCCTGCTGATTCCCAGCCCCCTGGCTCTGGGCCTGGCGGAGGGGCAGGCGGTTCTGGTGCTGCCCTGGCTCGAGCTGGGCCAGACGACAGCCTCTCCACCCGGGAGGTGGGCGGCCTTCGGTGCCGATCTGGCCCGGCTGCATCGGGGCAGCCTCCCCTCCGATCTCCCGGCAAGCAGTGTTTCCCGGAGCTTTGGGTGGGATCGGGACAATTTCATCGGCACCTCCCCGCAGCGGAATAGCTGGAGGGAGAGCTGGAGCACTTTTTTCGCAGAGTGCCGCCTCAAGCCCCAGCTGGACTGGCTTACCCGCAGAGGCCGGGCCAACGAGAGTGCCGAGCGACTCCTGGCCATCCTGCAGACCCTGCTGGAGGGCCACAGCCCTGAACCCTGCCTGGTGCACGGCGATCTCTGGAGCGGCAATGGAGCGCTGGTCGCCGGTGGCGGGGCTTCTCTGTTCGATCCAGCCGTCTATCGGGCTGATCGGGAGACGGATCTGGCCATGGCCCGATTATTCGGTGGCTTTCCCGAGGCCTTCTTCCAGGGGTACAACGAAGAATGGCCGCTGGCGGAGGGGTGGCAGCGCAGGGAGCCCATTTACCAGCTCTACCATCTGCTGAACCACGCCAATCTGTTCGGCGGCCATTACACAGGGTCAGCCCAGACAGTGATCAGATCACTGCTGGGCTGACGTGGGCAACCTCAGCCGAGGTATTCCTTCTTCAGGTGATCCACCTGGGACATGAGCTCGGAACGCTTCTCACTGGTCGTGAGATTTTTCCAGGCCCAGTTGCCCACCACCACGAGGCCGAGCAGCTCGAGCAGACCCGGCACGATCGGCAGGAGGTTGATCGTGTCAAGCACACCCTTGATCAGAATCTGGGCAATAATCACGGCAAGAAGAATGCCGGCGGCTTTGCCGAATTTGCCCAGCTGGCTCCAGTCCACCTTATCGAGGGTTTCATTCACCTTGCCGACCACCTCGCCGTAGCGCTGCTGGAAGTCAAAGGTGGATTCACCCAGAGTTTCAGCCTCAGTGGCGTTCACCTCGGGAGTTTCGGTCGGGGCGTCACTCATCGCCTCAGGGTCATCGGGAAATACCGTTTCAACCTACCGGTGCCGGGCAAAGCATGCCAGACGAAATCCACTTCGGTCGGAAGGTGCTGACCGTTCTGCAGGGCGTGATTCAGGCCGCAACTCCGGAGGAGGGCTGTGCCCTGCTTCTGGGTCCCCGCTGGCGGGTCCGCCGGATCTGGCCCTGTTGCAATGTGTGGAGTCCCCGGACGGAGCGCCGCAGGCGCTTTGCCATTGATCCTCGCGAGCAGCTGCTAGCCCAGAAGTGGGCGCGCCAGCAGGGGTGGGAGGTCCTCGGAACGCTGCACAGCCATCCGGAGGGCGCAGCGGTGCCCTCCGCCACGGATCAGGCCCTGGCGGTCCCTCCGGCCCTGCTGGTGATCCAGGGAGTGTCCGGGCTGGCCTGCTGGTGGTTGCCGGAGGAAGGCGATCCCAGGCCCCTGGTGTGGAAAATGGAACCCTAGGTTTTCCAGGGCTGGCCTTTCATGCTCCCTCCCGACACCAGCGGCGTTCAGCTAAGCCCCGATGAGGTGGCCCGCTTCTCACGACACCTCATCTTGCCGGAGGTGGGCATGGAGGGGCAGAAGCGTCTCAAGGCGTCCTCGGTGCTCTGTGTGGGCACCGGTGGGCTGGGGTCGCCGCTCCTGCTCTATCTGGCGGCGGCAGGGGTGGGCCGTTTGGGCATCGTTGATTTCGACGTGGTGGATTCCAGCAACCTTCAGCGCCAGGTGATCCATGGCACCAGCTGGGTGGGGAAGCCGAAGATCGAATCCGCCAGGGCACGCATCCTGGAGGTCAACCCGCACTGCCAGGTGGATCTCTACGAAACGGCGCTCACCAGCGAGAACGCCCTGGAGATCCTCCGTCCCTACGACATTGTCTGCGACGGCACTGACAACTTCCCCACCCGCTATCTGGTGAACGACGCCTGCGTCCTCCTGGGCAAGCCCAATGTCTACGGCTCGATCTTCCGCTTCGAGGGTCAGGCCACGGTGTTCAACCATGAGGGGGGCCCGAACTACCGCGACCTGTTTCCGGAACCCCCACCTCCGGGGATGGTTCCCTCCTGCGCCGAAGGGGGCGTGGTGGGTGTGCTGCCGGGAATCATCGGGGTGATCCAGGCCACCGAGGCGGTGAAGATCCTCACCGGCATCGGCACCACCCTGAGCGGCCGCCTGCTGCTCTTCGATGCCCTGCGGATGTCGTTCCGTGAGTTGAAGCTCCGTCCCAGTCCGGAGCGGCCGGTGATCGACCGACTGATTGACTATCAGGAGTTCTGCGGGGTGGCCGGATCCGCCCCGGGTCAGGAGGAGGCCGCTGCCGTGGAGGCGATCACCGTGAAAGAGCTCAAGGCCCTGCTGGATCAGGGTTCACCCGATCTGGTGCTGCTGGATGTGCGCAATCCTCCAGAGGCCGAGATCGCCCTCATCCCAGGGGCGATTCTCATTCCCCTCGATCGGATCGAGAGTGGAGAGGCCGTGGAGGAGGTGCGTCAGCTCGCCGCAGGCAAAACCCTCTACGTGCACTGCAAGATGGGAGGCCGTTCCGCCAAGGCTCTGATCGCCCTCCAGCGCCATGGCATCGAGGGCATCAACGTCAGCGGGGGCATCCAGGCCTGGAGCAAGGAGGTGGATCCGACCGTGGCGCTCTACTGATGGCCCTGGCGGCAGGGAGGTGGTTGCGGATCGAGCGGCAGTTTGTGCCGCTGCTGCTCACCACCCTCCTGCCGATCCTGCTCTTGCCGAGCACCGCCAGCGGAGATCGCTCAAGCCGCTGGCTGTTTTTCAGCCTGCAGGTGCTGATCATCCTGCAATCCCTGCGCTGCCTGCCGGCCTTTTCCAGCAGCCCAGCCTCCAGGAGGTGGGAGCTGGGGTATCGCCTGTTGGGGGGCCTGGCCCTGGCCACCAACCTGGCCTCCGCGCTGTCCGGCAGATCAGGCGAGCAGGCCTTCCAGGCCATGCTGGTCCCCCAGGCGCTGTTCGCCCTGATGAGCTCCGTGCGGCTGATCCTGCTGCTGGCGCGGGTGCCACGGGTCAACGGACAGGTGATGGCAGGGGCGGCAGCGGGCTACATCCTGCTGGGCCTCACCGGAGGAGTGCTGGCAGCCGCCACCGAGGCCTTCATCCCCGGAACCTTCCTGCTGGGCATCGGCCCCAGCCGGCAGATGCTGCTCGACCGTCTCACCTATTTCAGCTTTGTCACCCTGGCGGGGCTTGGCTATGGCGACGTGCTGCCAGGCAATGCCTTCGGCGAACGTTTCGCCATCCTGCTGAGTGTGGCAGGCACCCTCTATGTGGTGTTGCTGGTGGGGTTGTTGTTGGGCCGCTTCATCGCCTCCGAGGAAGTGCGCTTTCTTGAGCGGGAGGAGGAAACCAGGAAGCGGCATCCGCCGGATCAGTAATCCACGCCCCGCTTGAGATCCACGCCCCGCTCGGCGTAATGCTTGTGGCACACCATTTCCGAATGGACGCTGGCGAGATCGAAATAGGCCGGACGGCCCTTGCAGCGACCCGTGATGATCACTTCCGTTTCGGCGGGTTTGCGCAGCAGGGTCTGCACGATCGGCTCGACCGGCAGGAGTTCCAGATCCACCGTGGGATTGAGTTCATCCAGGATCACCGTCTTGTAGAGGCCACTGGCGATGGCGGCCCGGGCGATCTCCCAGGCGCGCTCCGCCTCCACATAGTCGATCGGCTGCTGCTGACCGCGCCAAACGATGGCATCCCTACCGCTGCGCAGATGATCGACCAGATGGGGATAACTCTCCCGCAGAGCGGCGATCGCCGCATCTTCGGTGTAGCCATCGCCCCCCTTCAGCCACTGGAGGATCAGCACCCTGTGGCTCTTGTCCTGACTGATGCCTCGACCAATGGCCTGCAGCGCCTTTCCCAGGGCACTGGTGCTCTTGCCCTTCCCCTCTCCTGTGTAGATCTCGATGCCCTGGAGGCCTGAGGTGTCGTTGCTGTGGGCCCGCATCTCGGAATGCAGATCCGCGAGTTGCACCAGGGCTGCCGGAGCGCCGCGGCCCGTGCAGATCACCTCCATGCCAGGAGGTTTGGTCGCCAGGGTGCGCACCACATCCACCTCATCCAGCAGGCCCAGATCGAGCACAGGATTGAGTTCATCCAGCACCACCACCGAGTAGAGATTGCTGGCCAGGGCCCCCTTGTCGATATCCCATCCGCGCTGGGCCTCCTGCCGATCGAAAGGGGTGGCTTCACTGGCCGTGAAAAACTCGCCACGGCCAGTACGCACCTGATCAATCAGGTGGGGGAACCCCTGCTGGAGAGCTTCGATCGCCCCATCCTCGTCGTAGGAGCGCCCAGGCCCCTTCAGAAACCGCAGCAGCAGCACCCGGGTGCGCTTCTCCTCGCAGATTCCCAGTCCGATGGTGCGGAGCACCACCCCCAGGGCAGCCTGGCTCTTTCCCTTGCCGTCTCCGTCGTACACATGCAACTGGCCGTGGGCCCGCTCATCGCTGCCCTTTGCCGTGCGGATACCGATACCCCCCCCCGACCCCCGTGGTCTGGGCTGGGTGCTGGTGGGCGAAGTCATGGGGCAGGCCAGTGGGCAAGGATGCTAACCGTGATGCCCTCGGTCGCCCGGCAGCGTGGGTGACTTGCCAGGATGGTTCCCTGGCCGGGATGGCTGAATGGCCCCAAAACACCCGCTCACGCTCCTTGAACCGCTGCCTGTCAGCCTGCTTCAGGCCCTGAACACCACCCGCCGAGCCATCGATTCCTACTCACAGGTGGTGGTGGCCTATTCCGGCGGCGTGGATTCCGCCCTGGTGGCGGCCATCGCGAGTGAGTGCCTGGGAGAAGGAGCCCTGGCCATCACGGGAGTCTCACCGGCCCTGGCGCCCCATCTGCTGGAGGAAGCCCGGGCCCAGGCCCGATGGCTGGGGCTGCACCACCGGGAAATCGCCACCGCTGAGCTGAGCGATCCCACCTACACCAGCAATCCTCCCGACCGTTGCTACGCCTGCAAACGGGAACTCCATGGTCTGCTTGCGCAGATCCGTTCGGATGTCGGTGCCGTCCAGGTGCTGGATGGGGTGAATCTGGACGACCTGCAGGACCATCGACCCGGGATTCGTGCAGCACGGGAGTACAACGTGCGGTCTCCCCTGGCCGAGGCCGGCCTGGACAAGGCTGCCGTGCGCCAGGTATCCCGGGCCCTTGGACTGCCCTGGTGGGACAAACCGGCCCAGCCGTGCCTGGCCTCCCGCTTCCCCTATGGGGAGCCGATCACCGCCGACCGGTTGCAGCGCGTGGGAGCCGCAGAGGCCTGGTTGCACGGCAAGGGCTTTGCAGCGGTGCGGGTGCGCAGCCAGGGGGAGACCGCACGCATCGAACTCCCAGCCAGCCAACTGGACTCCGCCTGCCTCAGCCTGGCCACCGCCACCCTGAGGCAGGAGCTGGTGGAGGCGTTCATGGCCCTGGGATTCCATGCGGTAGCGCTGGATCTGGAGGGACTGGTGAGCGGCAAATTGAACCGTGATCTCCGCGGCGCAGCAGCCCCGGAGATCACGGAAACGGGGGAACCCTGACGACCCTCAGACCGCCGTCAAGCGAGGATCACGCTCCGCCTGGGAGACGCCGAAGGCGGTTTCCCGACGGAAGCTGGTGAGCTTGTGATCGCCGGACTGAAGCTCCGTGATCAGCACCTGACAGGCACGCTCAGGCATGGTGTGGTCACCACAGGTGAACACATCCACGGCGGCGTAGCCGGATTCCGGCCAGGTGTGGATGGAGATGTGCGATTCGGCCAGCAGGGCAAGACCCGTCACACCCTGGGGGTCAAACCGGTGGGTGATCAAATGAAGGAGGGTGGCACCAGCACGTTTGGCTGCGCTTGTGATGGTGTCCCTCAGAAAAGCTTCGTCATCGAGCTTGGCACTGTCACAGTCATAGAGCTCGAGGATGCAGTGTTTGCCCACCATCTCGGTGGACGCAGAGGAAGCGGAGGGAGCAGAGAGGGTGGGGGAGGCCGCGCCCCATCCCGGGTTGGGATGCAGGCAGGACAGGCTCTGATTCATCAGGGTCTTCTGTGGACACAGTGAACCAACATAGGGGCAAACCCTCCTTCGAGAGACCAGGGGTTTGCCGAACCCCACTGAACTCAGACGGCGTGTTCGAGAACACCGGAACGCATGGCCACTACCTGGGCCCTCTGGCTCCAGCCCCGGGTGAACATCTCCACATGCGTGGCGCTCACCAGACACTGATGGCCCTCTCCCACCGCCTCCAGCAGGAGCTGCTGGCGGGTGGGATCGAGTTCAGCCAGCACATCGTCCAGCAACAGCAGAGGCGGGGCCCCGACCACGGTGGTCACGAGCTCGAGCTCCGCGAGCTTGAGGGCCAACACCAGGGTGCGCTGCTGACCTGCCGATCCATAACGGCGGGCAGGCAGCTCCCCCAGCAACATCTCCACCTCATCCCGATGCGGTCCCACCTGACAGTGACCCAGACGCGCCTCCTCCGATCGCTGCAATCGCAACTGGGTCTCCAGAGCCATCCTCCAGGTGGCTTCCTCCACGGTCTGCTGGGTGAGTGCGGCACTCCCCTCACTCTCGGAAAGGGGCGTGCCACTGCGGTAGGCCAGTGTCAGGGTTTCAGACCCACCGCCGAGGCGCTCCTGCCAGGCAGCGGCCAGGGGAGCCAGCCGTTGCAGGGCGCGCAGCCGCCGGCGATGCAGGCGGGTGCCCAACCACGCCATCTGCGCATCAAACACCTCCAGCAGCGCTTCATCAGCCAGTCGCCGCCGGAGCAGCTGGGCCCGCTGGCGCAGCAAACGGCCGTACTGGCTGAGCAGGTTGCCGTACACCGGTTCCAGTTGCAGCACCACCCGATCCAGCCAGTGCCGACGCAAGGCGGGTTCCCCCCGGACCAGTGCCATGTCGAGGGCACTGAATCCCACACAGCGCAGGCTGCCCAGCAGATCCAGCTGACGCTCCAGGGGCTTGCCATTGCGCAGAGCCTGCCGACCACCCACACGCCGGAGATGAAGCTCCAGACCTTCTCCCTCCACCGTTGCCGCGCGGATCAGGGAGGAAGGATGCCCCTGGCGGATCAGATCACGATCACTGCTGCACCGATGGGACCGCAGGCTGGTGAGCAGCTCCACACTCTCCAGCAGATTGGATTTGCCCTCGCCATTGGCACCCACCACGATCAGGCGTGGTGCCTCCAGGGACAACTGCAGGCTCTCGATATTTCGGAACTGGTGAAGCTCCAGGCGCTGCAGCCGCATGGTTTGAGGTGGGCCGCCAGGGGGTAAACTAAAACTTCAGGCTCAGGCCTGAGATTGGCTAAACCCCAGGCGCAAACCTGATATGGGCATGTAGCTCAGTTGGATAGAGCATCAGATTCCGGTTCTGAGTGTCGGGGGTTCGAGTCCCTCCATGCTCGTCAGCCCCCTGCCGGAACAGGGGGAATCCTTCAACTCTCCGCAGTGCTCAGGTCCAGCTGAGCCCCGGGGCCATCCGACCAGCTCCGTGAACGATCCCCGCGGGCCAATTGGAGGCCCATGGCACGGATCCCGCCAGGATCAATCACAAATCCAGCCTGATGCAATACAGCAATGGCCTCAGCTGGAGCGGAAATCGAGATGCTGCATCCGTTGAGTTCCCGCCTGAGCCGATCCAGGGAAGCCATCACGAGGGCCCTGATCACGCTGTCGCGGGCCGGATCCGCGGGGGCGGTGATCAGATCCCAGAGATTGGCATTGAGTGCCCGGTCGCTGGTGGCTCGGATGAAACCCACCCAGTGGCCCTGGGGGTTCTGAACCACAAGATGCCAGCAACTGTGAGCCAGCACCCGAGACCAGATTTCGGCAGTGCGCGGCCGCTCTCCACAACTCTCGAGGAGTTGGTTGACAGCCTCCAACCGGAGGCTGGGCTGCACAAGCAGCCCATAACCCTCCTGCAGGTGACTGGTGGTGGAGGGGGCGCGGAAGGGAAGCAACAAGGGAAGATCTCGCGGAAACGTCAACCGGTGTTGCGCATGCCTGCGGCGATGC
>JBJTQT010000173.1:0-5878 GCA_046075745.1 Cyanobium sp.
CACTTCGCACTTCGCACTTCGCACTTCGCACTTCGCACTTCGCACTTCGCACTTCGCACTTCGCACTTCGCACTTCGCACTTCGCACTTCGCACGAGCTAGTTCGGTGATTTGGCTCTCGCGAAGTGCAGCTTATTGCACCTTTGCGGCAATGGAGTGCTGGAAATGCGCAAAGGTAGGAATCGTTGCGCGAATAGGCCATTTCGAGCTAATGCTCTGCGCATTGAACAGCCGTTTCGCCTATGCAGAATTTGCATGATTCCCCCTGATCCGTTCTGGGCACTGAAAGCCTGGAGGTGGAGGCGAAGGCGTTCCCGCTTCTGTCTTGCGCCCATTCAGCGGGTCAAGCCTTCCGGGTGGCGTTGCAAAACGTAACAAACGAGTTGAGCGCCTTCTTCTTGCAAAAGAAGGAAATTCAGAGCAATTCGCGAAAAAAATGCCGCATCAACATCAAACTGACGGAAAAAATTTCAGCAAGACGTATGCTGAAAAAGCTCACCAACGTCGAGCGGGTTGAGTCTCGTTTGCGACAGATAACTTTTGTAAGCCGTTTAACAGTGTATTTCCCTCTCCCGGCGAGTTTTACCAGGCGATTGCTTGCCTGTCACCCCCCCCTCCGGCCGATCTGTCTGTCAGCCGTCACGGTGCTGGTGGTGGCTGGGGCCGTGCCCGCGATGGCTGCCGGACGAAACGTATCTCTGCGCTCCTCTGGTTCCCGCGCAGCGCTCCTGAGCCTTTTTCAGGGGGTGGGCTCCGGTGTGGATCATGGAAGCCAGCCCACCCGTTCCCGGGCCAATCGGCGCCATCCTGATGTGGGTTATCTCTCCCGGGATTCCATCTGCCTGTCCTGTGTGGGGGGCGCGTTCCAGGCATCCTCTTCGTCCAGCGGTTCTTCCGCCTCGTCTGTCCAAACCCCGGAGTCGGTGGTGAGCTTCACGCACCAGCCAACTCCGGAGCGTTCTGCCCCCTCGCCCTCACCCTCGCCACTGCCGCTGCAGGAGCCCCTCGCCTTTGGGGTGCCCGTGGAGCAGCCTCTGGCCGTGGTGTCGGCTTCTGAACCCCTCTCCACGGTGGTGTCCGTCCGGCAGACCCCCGGCCCGCTGCCGATCCTCGGGGCAGGGGCAGCTTTGGGCTTCAGCCGGAAGCTGCGCCGGCGGATCCGGGCCGCCCGGCGCTGAGCGGCGATCCCTCAGGGGATGTCTTCCGCAGGGTCTTCAGAGGGTGGAGCCTCTGGCAACCCAGTGGAGCGTGCCTTGGGGGAGAGGCCCCCCTGGCGGAGCACCACGGAGGGTTTGGCGCCATAGATCCGTTGGAAATCCGTGTTGAACCGTCCCAGGGAGCGGTAGCCGCAGGCCAGGGAGATGGAGGTCACGGTGTCGCCCGGTTCGGGATGGAGCAGGCGCTGGTGGGCGCGGGCCAGCCGCTGTTGGCGAATCCATTGCATCGGCGTGCAGCCGAAGCGCTCTTGAAAGGCGTAGTGCAGGGTGCGGCGGGAGTAGTTGCTCACCCGCTCCAGCACCTGCAAGGGGAGGGCTTCTTCGAGGTTGGCCTGGATGAAGGCCAGCAGGGGATCGAGCCGTTTATCGCCGCGGTGGCTGCGGCCGTTGCTCTTGAGCTTGGGGGGTTGGCTGGCGGTGCCATTGCCCAGTTCGGGGAACACCAGGGCCGCGAGCAGCCGTAGGAACGGTTCACCGGGGGCGAGGCTTTCCAGCAGGGGCGGCTGCAGGGGCGCCAGCTGAACCAGGCTGGGCAGCAGCTGGTGGAGCGCTTCCAGAAGGGTGGGGGCGTGGCCATCGTCGGCGGTGCCGAGCTGGCGGGGCTGGCGCAGGGGGAAGGAGTGGGAGGGGAACCAGCCGGGGGGCGCCATGGCGTTGGCCGCATCCAGCAGAAGCTGGGGCGGGATCGGCAGGGCGGTGGTGCTGCAGGCGTTGGTGGTGAGGCGAAAGCTGCGGCCCGGCAGGAGCAGCCCATCCCCCGGAGCCAGGCTCAGCTCCTGGTGCTGCTGAAAGAGGGTGGCGTGGCCGTCATGTTGCAGCAGGAGCCAGTGGTTGGGATGGTTGTCGGTTTCCAGCGCCATGGGGGAGCCCATCCAGGCGGCGATGGGAAGGGAGGGCAAGGGGATGTGGCCGTCGTGGTGCCACCAGCCGCTGGGGGGGGTGAGGGCTTCGAGCTGGCGGAGGGGGAGCACCTGGCCGAGGGTGCGGGCGGTGTGTTGCGGGTTGGGGGAGGGGGTGAGCCGCTGGTGGAGCGGGTGGATCAGGGTGGGGCCATCGGCGGGCTCGGGTTGGGAAGGGAATAGCGCACCACCGGGAAGCATGGGCAAATCGTTATTTCTATTGCCGCTAACTTTGCCGACAAATCGCTGGCTCGCCTCTTCCCTGGCCACGCTTTTGCGTGAAGGGGTGCTCTTTGCCAAAGATAGGAAATCGGCAATGAATCAAAAGGGCAAGTGCTGCGCAATTCGGCATGTGTTGGCCCCAAAAGGCTGGGCTTTGGCTGCTGATTTTTGCTGGTGGATGGTGGGAAGGGCCTCAGGGCCCCTGGCGAAAGGGCTGGTGCGATGGCTGAGGGATGGCGGGGCGCTGCGGGCCGGCGCTGCGCGCTCGAAAAGCCCTGTGGCTCCTGGCTTCAGCGGGACTGCTGCAGGGATGCGGCTGGCCTGCAGCGGGGATGCTGTGCGGGCGCTCCTGGGCGGGAAGGCGGGCTGGTAAAACAGCAGAAACCGCGCACTGTTGCGCAAAACGGCAGTGATTGTTGCGGAGGATTGGGGGAATGTGAGTGGAAGATGACCAAGGCCATGCAGGATTGAGCAAGAGTGATTGCTGCCTGCAAGGATGAGGGGACTTCTCTCTTTTGGGCGAGGAAAAGTTGGCGGAGTTGTTTAGGGTGCCTGCGGGTGACTTCTACAGCCCCACAACCTGTTCTCATTCATCTCAACCATGACGCAAACAAAAACAGGGGCGTTCCTCTCGATGGGGCGCCTCCCACAATTCGTTGGCCAAGCCGCGCTAGCCGCCAGTGTGCTCGCCGGTGGCGCTTCCCTGCTGAATGCCGGTGGGGCGATGGCTGTTGATTGCTTAGCGGCTACGCCGCCCCAAGTCCCGGTTTATACCCCACTTACAGGCACTCCTCCTGCGCCGGGTAGTGGCACTTGCGTGAGTCTTGCCATAAACGAAGTAGATGTAACTAACACTTTCTCTCCACCTGTTCCTCCTAGTACCACCAGTTCTCTTACATATTCATTAACGGCTTCTCCTGGGCAGTGGTGGTATGAGGTTGAATTGGATTCAACGCATCAAGGAACGGGCGTTTCAGTTACGAAAGAGCTGTTTAGCGATCCCGCTTTAACCAACAAAATCATTCCTTCCTTGGTGTCTACTGATGGATCTGTGGATGGTCCAGATGCCATTCCCAATACTTACAATACAATATGGGTGAAAGACTCATACACGACTGGTCCCAACGGCCAGCTTGTGTCAATCAATAATGAATTCAAGCAGACTCCTGGCCCCCTGGCCATCCTGGGTGCCGGAACCGCCTTCGGCTTCAGCCGCAAGCTGCGTAGCCGCATCAAGGCTGGCCGCACCGCCTGATCGTTGGGTCGTTTGACCCATCACCTCCCATCGCCCCCGCCACAGGTGGGGGCGTATTTTTTTGGTGCGAGCCCCCAATTCCCAGCCATGCATGGGCTGAGAGCAGTTCTTCCTGTTGAAACCGCTTCAGGGAAGAAGGCGCTGGGCTGGCTCCTCAATCTCATCAGATACCAAGAGGCTTCCAGCAGCCATCGCAGGCGCTGCCTTTGTTCTCGCCCTTAGGGGGCTGGGAGGCTGGTCATCAGCGTTGATCGGAACCGTCGAACTTTCGAGCTTTACCCATTGCATTTATATGCATGTTTGAGATGCTCGGACAAGTGGTCGAGATCGCAGCCGCCAGACGGCGAAGAGCCTCCGGGTCCGACAGAATCGAAGCCAATCTCCTCCACCAGCTCGGTCATCGCCCCCTTGGGTCTTGACCAGCTGGCACTGATCCAGGCCATTGGTGGCTTTGCGCTCGGGCTGATTGCCCTCTTCTCCTCCGATGACCACATCACCTTCGCCGGCCGCAGCCTCCACCTCCAGCAGCAATGGGGCATCCCCTTCATCGTTGCCTCGGTGGCGATTGTTTTTATCGATGCTGAACTGGCGACGGGATCCCGGCTACGAGCAGCGCAAGATGCAGCACGAGCAGCGGATGGAACAGCTCGAGACCGATTTTTGCAAGCCGAGAGCGACATCTTGCGGGTGAGGAAAGACAGCGAGCGAATCGCGCAAGAGACCAAGCAGATCGAGAGAGACACCGAGCAGCTGAGGCAAGAGAATGCCAAGCTGAGACGGCTCAACGCCAAAACGCAGTGCTTGCTTTCCTGCGTCGATCGGCTTTGCTTTCCGCCCGATTCCAGCTCGAGCCTTCTGAGCTCAACCGGCCCGATTGCAAACCTTCCTCGCCTTGATCAGCGGGGCCCTCCCACCCGGAGAGGAGGATTAGGCCGTTCTGGCTAATCGCCTGCATCAGTGGCTTCGGCGTCATCGATCAGCGCTAGTGCCAAGCAGCGCCCGTCAAAACGCAGCTCGCGGCGTTCGCCTCGGCCAGCAGGGGAGCTAGGCGTGAGGGGCTCCACGGCCTGTTCCCTCAGCCCAGGACGCTGCCGCGGCGGTATTGGTTCCACGCCGCCACGAAAAGCCCCACCAGGGTGACGGGGATCAATCCGAGCACAATCCCGCAGAGGAGGGGTTCGATCATTGAGAATCACCACAAGGCGCGTGGGTGCATTCTTTCACGGCCGTGGCTCCATCGGCGCTCATTTCTCGATCTGTGACAGGCTCCACTCCCCTTGCCGCCGCTGCCTCCACCCCGGTGCTGCCCTCCGGACAGGAACCGCCGAGGGGGCGTCGGCTGCTCACCCTGCTCGCCCTGGTGGCCGGCATCGCCGTGCTGGTGTTTTCCCTGGCAGTGCTTCTCCCAGGCCTGCGCACCGATCCCTACACCCGCGCCACCCTGCAGCTCACGGGTGATGCCGGCAATGGCGGCCGCCTCTTCCGCCTCAATTGCGCCGGTTGCCATGGCCTCGCCGCCCAGGGGCTAGTGGGGCCCAATCTCCATGGTGTGGCGCAACGCAAGAACGATCGCCAGCTCATTCAGCAGGTGGTGAGCGGCCGCACGCCCCCCATGCCCCGCTTCCAGCCGGATCCCCAGACCATGGCCGATCTGCTGGCCTTCCTGCACAGCCTCCCTTGACCCTTCACCTGGTGCTCGTGGAGCCCGCCGGTGCCCGCAACGTGGGCAGCGTGGCCCGCCTTTGCGCCAATTTCGGCATCGCTCACCTCCGGCTGGTGGCGCCCCGCTGTGATCCCCTCGGCGCCGAGGCCCGCCAGATGGCGGTGCATGGGGCCAGCCACCTCGAGCAGGCTGGGCTCTACCCCGATCTGGCCGCCGCCCTGGCCGATTGCCGCCGGGTGGTGGCCGCCACCGGTCGGCTGGAGGGGCCGCCCCTGCCCCTGCTTCCCCCTGCCGAGGCTCTCCCCTGGCTGCTGGCTCCCTCCGCCCCGGCGGCCCTGGTGTTCGGCCGGGAGGATCGGGGGCTCTCCAACGACGAACTGCTGCAGGCCGGCAAGCTGCTACACGTCGGCACCGGGGCGGCCTACGCCTCACTCAACCTCTCCCACGCCGTGGCCGTGGTGCTGCAGCAGCTCTGGAGCCTCCAGCAGGCGCCCCCCCCGCCGCCGGAGGTGGAGCCCCTCGCCCCCCGGGGCGCCATCGAGGCCGCCCTGGCCGATGCCGAAGCCCTGCTGCTCGAAGTGGGGTATCTCCTGCCCCACACCGCCCAGGCCCGCATGGCCAAG
>JBJTQT010000174.1:0-7036 GCA_046075745.1 Cyanobium sp.
CCACTTAAATAATCGGCCCATCGGCCTTTTTTATTTTTTCACCTCACTGTAGAAAGCATTTTTATGCCCTCACATGATGCGATTTCCTTCATTCTTTTTTGTGGCTTTTCTGGCAGCGGCTGTTAGTCCTGTCTTGGCGGATGATCTCTGGAGGCCTGAACAGCTTGTTCTCAAACAGAAGGTGAATCGTAATGGAAAAGTTGTCAAGAATAAATCTGCTGACATGAGCGTGGGTGCCACCGCGCTGAAGAGCGATACGGTGACCACTGAAGCAACCAAAGCCTGGGTGCTGTTCAACAAGCGGAATCCCTATGCAGTGATGATGCCTGAAACCTCGCTCACCCTCGGGACGAATTGTGTGGAGTTGGATAAGGGCCGAACCTTGATCGTCGGCAAGACCTGTATAGCCATTGTGGATAGCACCGCCGATGCTCTCTCGTTCATCAGCACATTTTCATCAGTCATCATCGAGAGAGACCAGCCTGATCAATACACTGTTAAAACCCTGGCTGGTCAGGCCCTGGTCGATAAGCAACCTCTGCCATTGGAGGGCGAGTTCGGTCTCCTGAATCAGTATCCACGCGTTGAGACAACTTTTGGTGTGGGGGTTAATGGTCTTGGATCGGCCTATCCAGCCGGCGCCGGCATGGCTGTGGGCAGTGTCAGTACATTTGTACCCCTTGCTCAGAGCCGCCAACGATCCATTCTTTACTCCTATACCGCTGCTGGGTCGAATTTCGATGGTTACTGGGGGGCAAGCACTGAACTCGGATATCGATGGTTTACTCCTTCGAATCAATTGACAAGCAGTCTCTTTGTCGGCTATTCAGGTTTTGATTCGCCTGGTTGTTTTTCCAACTACGTTAATCTTGGTGGTCAGTTGGAACGTTCTCGGTGGCGGCTGGGGGCGACTGCGGGGATCAATCCAGGCGGTTGTGAAGCAGGCTTTAATTATGGCTCCTTGAATCTCGCCATTCCTATTGCCAAAATTGGGTCTCGCCAAAGTGCTCTCCTAAACCTTACGCCCTATGTTCTTTGGGGTGACAATATCATCACACCTTTCGACTTTACTGAAGGTGCCTCGTCGGATCAAGTTGCATTCTCCCCTGGGGCGCGAGTTTCCTTGAGCTTTTCACTCGGCGAGAGTATCAGATTGGAAGCCTATGGAGGAATCGACAGTGTGTATGGCGCCATTGTGGGAGGACGACTGAATCTTCGGCTTTCTCCTGGTGGATCCATTGTGAAGGATCCCAATCTTCCAGACCGATCCCCCGAGTCACCGAATGGCAGTCCTGATCAACCTCCGAAAGCATTAGGGACTGGAACGTTTGTGAATGAGAGCTACAAAGCCACCTTCAACTCCAAAGGGGAGCTGATTGGTACTGTGGAGAAAATGTCTGCGAAGGAAATGGCCTCTGTGATCACTCAATACCTGAGGGGTATTGAACCCTTGCCTGAAAACAACCGAATCGCGGATGTTGCAGCCCGCAACGGTGCCCTTCAAGCATCTGTGGCTGGGATCCTTGGGATTGATTTTCTTGAGGCATCAAGCGTGCCGATTAGTCAATCAGCTCAGCAACCCTTTGATGTCACATTATTCCCAACTGCTGGCCATGCATGTGCATCTTCAGGTGAGGCAAAAGATTATGCTGAACAGCAACTACGAGATGATGGAAACACCGAACTAGCTGATCAGGTGGCCGCAGCAGATGTGATCTATTTAGGAAAGGGAGATAAGGTTTCTCAGGGGTGGCCGATCACGATCTCCAAAGCGAACGCTTATCGCCTGGCCAATAGCTCGACCTGCGATCAGATCAACTCCGTCATTAGAAGTTATAACAGCTATGGAGGGCCCTCAAATCCTCTGCAGAACGTCACCCTGGACTGAAGCAGGTTCAAAGCGCCAGCTCCGCTTCCCCCCGCCTGTGGATCTCCCGGGCATAGTCGGTCCAGCGGCCCTGGCCCCAGTAGCGGAAGCAGCTGGTCTCCACGAGCAGCAGGTGCAGCAGTGCCTCCTGGTAGTGAGGTGTGCGGGTGATCCCGGCATCCGCTGCCACCAGCGGATCAAACACCCGGTGAAAGTTGGCGCTGAGCTGGTTCATCGGCTCCAGCACGTTGGCGTAGCCCTCCACCCAGCTGAGGTCGTTGGTCCAGGAGGCTCCTTCCATGGAAAAGTGGGGATCGCTGGCCTTCAGCTCGGCGATGGCCGCCTCGGTGGCGGCTGAGGTGGGATGGCTTCCCACCCGTTGCCAGAGCTTGTGTTGCTGCACGGCCTGAATGGGGGGCAAATCGCTGGACTGCACCCCACTGGCTTCCAGCAGCTCGAGGAATTCCGTGCCATTGATCGCCACGGTGCCCGTGCTGCCCCCACCCTCGGCGGTGATTTTGTGGTGGGCCTGCACAAAGGCCGGAGGGAATTCGTTCATCATCACCCCGCCGTTCTCCCCATCGGCGATCTGGGTCACCAGGGAGGGCACCATTCGTTCCCCTAGCCGCTGCTTGCCCAGCCCCAGCGCTTCGTAGCAGGGCTGCATCTGCCCCACCAGCTTCGTGTCGGAGCCCTGGGTTTTGATCAGGGTGGTGATGGTGGCCACCTCCCCCGTCGAGCTGCGGGCCACCAGTTGATTCGGCACCAGGGTCTGCTCCCGGCCCAGGGGAGAGCCGTCGGGATTCTCCACGCTGTGCTCCTGTGCCAGCAGCCAGCGGTAGCCGCATTCGCGCAGGGCCTTCACGTATTCAAAAAGGGTGTCGGGATGGTTGGGCAGGTGCATCTCCGGCGGGGAAAAGCCCCGCACCCGTTGCAGGGCCTCCGGGCCGAAGATCGAGGCGAAATGCTGTTGCCAGGCGAGCATCTGCAGCTTCAGATCGGGGATCGGGGTAGAGGGCACCACCGCATGGCTCCAGAGGGTGCCGAGCCACTCCACGTGGGGCTGGTAGCGGGGATCGCAGGCCAGGCGCTTCAGGGGCTCGAGGATGTCGTCCCGGCCCATCTGCTGAAAGCCCCACAGCAGGTTGCCGGAGTAATCCAGCATGATCCGCGGGTTGCAGCCCTCCGCGATCAGCTGGGGAATGATGGTGCCCATCCGCCGGTAGCACTCGGCGAACACCGGGGCGTTGTGGTTGTCGCCCTCGCCGCTGTGCTCCTCCATATAGCGAAGATGGGAAATCAGGGCACCATCCGGGCCTGCCGGAATGGTGGGCTGGTGCATGTGGAGCGCGCAGGCGAAGGCCGATTGGATCCGCTCCAGCTGGAGGTTGGTGCGGGGCAGGAACACTGGATCGCTCTGCCCCATCAGGGCAAGGATCTCGTGTTCGTCGCCGGCGATGGCGGGAAGAGTTGGCATGGGGAACAGAAGAGGATGGCTCAGCGCAGGGGCACCACGATGCGGTTGCCGTTGGCATTGTTGGTGAACACCGCATTGCCCTGGATCAGCACCTCCCGCTGCCAGAGGCCGCCGAGGGCATCGCGCAGGGTGGAGAGGGGGAAGCCCGGCTCCACCAGCTGGTAGGTCATGGAGAGTCCGTCTTGCCAGAGGATCCGCACACTGCCATCGCTGCTGTGGCTGTCGCGGCAGGGAATGGGCTGGTCGTTGAAGCTGCAGGCCTTCCAGGGGGCTGCCTGGCTCCCCGCAGGCAGATTCACGAGCAGTCCCCCCAGCGCCATCAGCAACCCGGGCAGCAGAGGCTGCAGACGCTGATGGGGAGCAGGGGGGACGTTCACGGGCGACCTTGGAGCTGGTTCAGGCCAGCTGTTTCAGGGTCGCACAACGCTGGGGTCGGGGCTTGGTGCGTGTCCGGCATCGGCGGACTTCGCAGCGATCCACTGAGCAACAAAAAAGATCCCTTGCAGCGCAGGGGATCTTGCGGGATGGAGCCAAGCGGACTCGAACCGCTGACCCCCTGCATGCCATGCAGGTGCTCTACCAGCTGAGCTATGGCCCCTTGATGTGGCTAGCTGTGCTTGCCACGAAGTTGAGCTTACACCTGCCGCCACACCGCCACCAGCTTCCCCTGGATGGTGACCTCCTCCGCCGGCACCAGGATCGGCCCATAGGCCGGATTGGCGGCCTCCAGCCGCACCTGGGCGCCCTGGCGGTGGAAGTGCTTCAAGGTGGTGCCACTGCCGGGCACCAGGGCGCTCACGATCGTGCCTTCCCGCAGGCGGCTGGCATCCTTCACCGGCTCCAGCAGCACCACATCGCCATCGGCGATGTGGGCATCCACCATGGAATCCCCATTCACCGTGAGGGCAAAGAGGCCCCGGGTTTCCAGCAGGGGCGCCAGATCCAGCCGCTCTTCGGTGTCGCTGAAGGGTTCGATCAGGCCGCCGGCGGCCACCGCCCCCAGCACCGGGATGCCCCCTTCCCCGGCGCCGCCGAGGAGCTGCAGGGTGCGGGCCTGCCCCTCCTGCCAGGTAATCCAGCCCTTCTGCTGCAGGTGGCGCAGCCGACTCTGGATCGGGGCCGGGGAGCGCAATTTCATGGCCTCCATCATCTGCCGGATGGAGGGGCTGTGCCGGTGGCGGCCGATGTAGCTGGACAGCCAGTTGTAGAGCTCCTGCTGGGCGGGGGTGAGGTCGTCTGGCACGGGTGGACGGAACGCAGTATTTGGTACAGATGTATCGCTTTCCCGCCCATCTGTCCAGTGGCTGTCTGTTGTTCCTGGCGTTCCCAGGTGCTCAGAGGCCGCCCAGCAGCGTCGCCAGGAGGGCCTGCTGCACATGGAGGCGATTTTCCGCCTGGTCGAACACCCGGCTCGCCTCCCCTTCGATCACGCCGGCGCTGATCTCCTCCCCCCGATGGGCCGGCAGGCAGTGGAGCACGATCGCCCGGCCGTCGGCCTCGGAGAGCAGACTTTCCTCCAAGCACCAGCCCCGGAAGGCTTCCTCCCTCGCACGCTGCTCCGTCTCCTGGCCCATGGAGGCCCACACATCGGTGTAGAGAGCATGGGCGCCCCGCACCGTGCTGATGGGATCGCTGAGGGTTTCGATGTTGCAGTGGCCTGCCGCCAGCTCCCGGGCCCGGGCCACCATGGCCGGATCCGGCGCAAAGCCCTCCGGGCTGCCGATGCGCACGTTCACACCCAGCAGGGCGCCGCAGAGCATCAGGGAGTGGGCCACGTTGTTGCCATCCCCCACATAGGCCAGGGTGAGCCCGGCGATTGAGCCGAAGGCCTCCCGCAGGGTGAGGAAGTCGGCCAGGGCCTGGCAGGGATGCTCCTCATCGGTGAGGGCATTGATCACGGGGATGGAGGCCCAGTGGGCGTAGTCGGCCAGTTCGCTCTGGGCGAAGGTTCGCACGGCCAGGGCATCCACATAGCGGCTCAGCACCCGGGCCGTATCGGCCAGGGGCTCCCCCCGCCCGAGCTGGGTGTTGGAGGGATCCAGATCGATGGTCTGCCCGCCCAGCCGAGCCATGGCCACGGTGAAGCTCACCCGGGTGCGGGTGGAGGCCTTGGTGAAGATCAACCCGAGGGTGCGGCCCGCCAGGTTGCAGCGCCGGCGGCCGGCCTTGAGATCAGCCGCCAGCTCAAGCAGGGCTTCGGTCTGGGGGGCATCCAGATCGGCGGACGATAGGTAATCCCTCCCGGCCAGCCCCGCCAGGGCGTGGGTGTCGTTGCCTCCAGCCATCACGCCATTCCCAAAGAACCCTTATCCGGGATCAAGGGGCCTGCCGTCAAGAGCTCCAGGGCAGGCCGTTACGCCAGTGGGCGAAGCACGATTCCCGCTGATTGGCATGGATCCTGCGCCAGCAGTGGGTCCAAAATCCGTCTCAGTAGAACGGCAGCCTGACTCAAAGAGAAAAGGGCGGATAGGGTCTGGCTTCTGCCTCAAAGCTTCGGTAGTGAGGAATGGCTGCTGCCATCAGTAGATCCCTGTCTCCCTTGCTGTCTCCGTAGGCCTCGATCGTGAGTCCCTCCAAGGAACCAAGATGGGCCTCCAAGCGCTTTACCTTCTCGGGGCCCTTGCAGTTGACCCCTGCAAGCTCCGGCTGCCACCGCCCATCCGCTTTTCGGAGCTCCGTGGCCAGCAGCTCCACTCCCAGCCAGTTTGCCAGGGGTTGAAGCAGCATCCGTGGGGAGGCGGAACAGAGCAGCACGTGATCCCCTCGTTCCTGATGCCAGTGCAGCCTCTGCAGTGCCTGGTGCCGAAGATGCCTTTGAAGCACCGGCAGCAGCCAATCTCCCCGGCCTCTCTCCTCCGCCAGGTTCACGGTGTCGCAGATGTGGAAGAGCTGGAGGGTTTTCTCCTTGAATTCACCGGTGGAGATCCGCCTCCCTTGCCAGGCCAGTAGCCAGGGCAGCAAACCTGCCCCTGCCAGGAACAGACCCAGGGGACCCCTGGAGCGCAGGGCCGCCATTCGCAGGCAATCGCCGTGGAGAAGGGTGCCATCCACGTCGAAAACGGCGATGCGTGGTTGGGATGGACAACGTTTGTTCAGCATAAAAGGGTTGTGAGACAGCCTGCCGCATCGGCTAGATAGCAGCTTGCTCGCTCAGGGCAGTTGGCGGAAGCAGAGCTCACTTATCGAGCCAAGGTTCGAAGCGTGGGAAGGAGATTGAAATGGTGACCCACCCCGATGGTTGAGACCGTCGCCAGCCAGGCCATAAGGGTGAGCTGAATGCCTCGATCAGCCAGGAGAATCTCATCGGGTTTCTCCGTTGTGTGATTCGGTGAAAATGCTCGTCGTCGTTCTGATTCTTCCGGATCGCTAAGCAGTTGATAGCGGAAGATGCCTGCCAGCACGAAGGGCACCGTTAGCAACATCCAGCTGGTGGAGGCCCCTCTCAGGGTTGGCCCTGCAGCCCAGAGGGAATAGCTCATGAAGGCGCTGGTGGCCACCAGGCTTTCGAGGCGTAGCAGAAGTGGGAGGGAATATCTCTGCAAAACCTTGCGGGTGGCTCCCCCTCGGCTTTCGACCACCCGTAGTTCGGCTTTTCGTTTCTCGATGGCCAGAAACAGGGCCAGCAGCCCCACCGTGAGCAGAAACCAGGGGGAAAAGTCCAGTCCAGCCGCCACCACACCGGCAATGGCTCT
>JBJTQT010000175.1:0-17393 GCA_046075745.1 Cyanobium sp.
AAAAATTTTACATTTATTCTATCAGTGACTTGAAGTCCAATATTCTTTCTGAGGTTCTGAATTCGATTCACAAATTCACGAGCAATACCTTCTTGTTTTAGCTCTTCATCTATTTCTGTATCAAGTGCAACTGTCAATGAACCCTCATTTGCCACTAACCAACCTTCCATATCTTGGGTAATGATATCAACCTCATTTAGAGAAATATTGCACTCCGCTCCTTCAAAATGAATCATTATAGATTGCTCTTGGATAAGCACTTTGATTTGCTGATCATTTAGTGCAGAAATGGAATTAGCAATGGCCTGAGTTTGCTTGCCGAAACGCTTGCCTAATACCTTGAAATTGGCTTTGACAGACCTTTTTACGATACCTGCCTCTTCGCTCACATAGTCCACGCTCTTAATGTTGATTTCATCTTTTATAATGGACTCTACTGCTTGAATATCACGTCTTTGCTGAGGCGAGATGACAGGAATCAGAATTCTTTTTAACGGTTGGCGTGTTTTGATTTTTGATTTTTCTCTTAAGGATCTTGCTAAAAAGACAATTGTTTGAGCTAATGCCATTCTTCTTTCTAAATCTGAATCGATCAGAGATGCTTCTCCATCAGACAATAGTTTCATATGAATAGATGGGACATCCGAAGATACTCTTAATTTTCTATACAATACTTCGGGTAAAAATGGGGCAGCAGGTGCCATCATTGACAATACATGGATCATCACACTTCGCAATGTTTGGTAAGCGGCGACCTTGTCATTATCCTTTTCACCCTTCCAAAATCTTCTTCTATTTCTTCGCACATACCAATTTGAAACATCATTTATCATGAATTCTTGTACAGTTCTACACGCTCTGAAAACATCATATGTTCCCATATAATGGTGATATTGGCGCAACACTGTATGAACTTTTGACATTATCCATCTATCAATCTCAGGACATTCATTGATAGGTATTTCAGGTTCATTACCATCTATTTCATCGATATTAGCATACAATGCATAGAATGAATATGTATTAGTCACAGTCCGGAAGAAATCTGCAATCACTGTTTTGGCTATATCCGATTCATTGAAGAGTGTCGGTCTCCATGGTGGATTATTAACCATGAAATACCATCGAACAGCATCTGCGCCATATTGATCCATCATGCTGAATGGGTCAACGGTATTACCACGGCTTTTTGACATTTTTAAGCCATTTTTATCCAAAACCAGCTCATTTACGATGATATTTTTAAATGCAGGTTTTTCAAATAAAGCAGTAGCGATATTATGTAATGTGTAAAACCATCCTCTGGTTTGATCTATACCCTCTGAAATGAAATCAGCAGGGAATTGAGACTCAAAAAGATCTTTGTTTTCAAATGGGTAATGGAACTGGGCAAATGGAACGCAGCCTGAGTCAAACCATACATCTATCACCTCGGTGGTTCTACGATAGATCTTCCCATTTTTATTGAAAAGGACATTATCCACAAATGGTCTATGCAAATCAATTGGAATTGGAGCCTGCGAAACCGGAACAAGACTTCCATCTTCGCATTCGTATTCTCCCTGACACAATTCCTCTATTGAGCCAATGGCAAACATGTCTTCCTTGTCTTCACTCACCCAAATCGGTAGCGGAGTACCCCAGAATCTATCTCTACTCAGTGACCAATCTTTAACTTCCTCGAGCCAATTTCCAAAACGGCCTGTCCCAATCTCTTGAGGTTGCCAATGGATTGTCTTATTTAGATCAATCATAGACTGCTTATATGCTGGAGATTTTATAAACCAAGAATTCCTAGCATAATACATGACCGGATTATCTGTACGCCAACAATGAGGATAACTATGGACATAGTCGAAAGCAGATTTATAGATTTTACTAGCTGCTTTCAGTGCCTTGATTATGTCTTTATCGGCTCCATCTTCAACATGATCAGCATATTTGAAGGTTTTTATAGCCCTTCCAGCAAATGGTGTTATTTCTTCAGTGAAATGTCCATTGGGGCTTACAGGCTGCAAAACAGGAAGGTTATACTGCTTTGATAATTCGAAATCGTCAACACCAAATGCCGGTGAAATATGCACAACACCGGTTCCATCTTCGGTCGATACAAATGTTGCTGGTAAAACTGTGAGAGCATGTGGGTGAGCATTTCTATCAACTTCACAATAGGGAAATATCTGTTCATATCTACTTCCAATGATATCTCGACCTTTGAAGGTCTTGATAACCGTACTCTCATCACCCAACAGTCCTACCAATGATTGAGCAATCACATAACGATTAGAATCAGATTCGCTGGACTTGCTCTCAACTTCCCGCGAACTCCTGCGGGACGGCGAAGCCCTCCCCATCACCAGTGGGGAATTCGCCCTGTTGGCGGCCTTCGCGCAGCATCCCCACCGGCCCCTTTCGCGGGAGCGGCTGATCGAGCTGGCCCGGGGGCCCACCAGCGAAACGGAGAGTCGCAGCATGGATGTGCAGATCTCCCGGCTGCGCAAGCTCATCGAGCCCAATCCAGCCCGGCCGCGCTATGTGCAGACCGTTTGGGGCTATGGCTACGTCTTCGTGCCCGATGGCAAGCCTCGCCAGAGCTAGGGCCGGCGGTGCCCCTCTGCTGCGGCCCCTCGGCTACGGGGGTGCCGCCGCGGGGTTCACGGCCCTCGCCCTGCTGTTGCTGCATCTGCTTCTTGCCCAGCGGCTGGAGCAACAGCAGCGTCGCCAGCTGGTGAATCAGGTGGGTTCCATGGTGCTGCTCAGTGAGGTGGCGCTGGAGCGCTACAGCCCGGGGGAGCTCTCCGAGGTGCTGGGCACCAGGGTGGCCCTGGGCTCCAGGCCGCCTGGGGAGGCATCACCCTCCCGGCCAGCGGATCCACGGTTGCGCCGACAGGCCGAAGCCCTCCGCTCGGCGCTCTGCCGCAGGCTCACCGCCTGCCCGGTGTTGTGGGCAGAGGGCAGGCGGCAGCCGCAGGGGCCCGGTCGCGGCGTGTGGGTGCAGCTCAACTCCCCGTTGGAGACGGCCTGGCTGTTCGCGCCCATCCCAGCCCTGCGGGGCTGGCCTCCGGATCCCCAGCTGCTCACCTTGGCCGGCGGCTTGGGGGGCCTGGCCACGTTGCTGCTGTTTCTCAGTCTGGAGGTGCAGCGTCCCCTCCGCCAGCTGGATGGGGCCCTCCAGGAGGTGGGCCTGGATCAGCAACCCAGGCCCGTGGAGGCCCGCGGCACCGGGGCCGTGCGCCACCTCACCCATCACTTCAACACCATGCTGCTGCGACTCCAGCAGGCCAGCCAGGAGCGGGCCACCATGCTGGGCGGCATCGCCCATGACCTGCGAAGTCCCCTGACGCGGCTGCGGTTGCGGCTCGCCCAGCAGGACTACTGGAGTTCGGAAGACCGGCGCCGGGCCGAGGCGGATCTGGCGGCCCTGGAGAAGATCACGGAGCAGTTTCTGTTGTTTGTGGGCGCCGGAGCCCAGGAGCGCCCGGTGGCGGTGCCCCTGCATGAACTGGTGGCCGAAGCCGCCAATGCGGTGGAGGCCGTGGAGCTTTCCCTGGCTCCGATGGAGCGCGAGGTGCGTCCCATCGCCCTCGCCCGCGCCGTGGCCAACCTGCTGCTCAATGCGGAGGTGCATGGCCAACCACCGTTGCGGCTCCTGCTGCAGGAGCTGCCCGGGGAGGGCTTCGCCATCGAGGTGTGGGATGGCGGGGAGGGGCTCTCAGCGGCGGAGTGGGAGCGGGCCAGGCAACCCTTCCAGCGGTTGGATCAGGCCCGGGGCGGGGTGGGTCACAGTGGGCTCGGTCTGGCGATCGTGGAGCAGGTGGCGCGGGCCCATGGGGGAGAGCTCAGCTGCCGCCGCTCAATCCAGGGGGGCAGCCCGGTTTTCGTGGTGCGGCTCACGGGCACGTCCCTGGCGCGGGGTTGAACCCCTTCCCCTGCTGTAGATCCGCAGTCGCACCTTGTCACAGATTCGCCCGATCCGGTTGCAGTTCTGAGATCCAGGCTGCCCAGGATGCGTCCATGTCCCAGAGCGTCGCCATGCCGAGTCGATCCCCATTCCGTCCTCCCCTGTCGGGCCTGCCTGCCCTGAGCCTGCTCCTTGCCCTGGGCGCGCCGGCCGCCCTCTCCCAGCCGGTGGGGCCCAACCCCGAGGGTCCTCGGCTCACGCCCGAGCAGCGCCAGAAGGTGTTTCCCGAGCAACGGCGGCTGGCCTTGCAGGACCACAGCGCCCGGATCGCCATCCTGCAGAGGGGGCAGAGCTGCCTGGAGGCGGCCAAGAATGCCGAGACCCTGCGCACCTGCATGCGCACCGAACGGGAGGCGATGCGGCAACAGCGGCGCCAACACATGGGCAGCCTGCGGGCGCTGTACGAGCGCAATGGCTTGCCGGCCCCCCAGTGGCTCCAGCGCCAGGGTGGCCCCGGAGGTCAGGGGGGTGGTTGGGGCAGCGGCGAAATCTGAGGGCGCCGGGGCTGGTGGGCTGGTGCACCGAGGGTGGTGAGCCGCTGCTGCAGCAACGGTGGGGCGACTTCGGGCCAGCGGGCTGAGTTCCGGTAGAGCGCCGCCACGCTTTTGTTGTGTTTCTGGAGGGCCTGGCAGTAGGCGTCGATGGCTCCGCGGAGGTCTGCCAGCACCTGCAGCAGGGTGGTGGCATCGGAGGTGCCGGCCCCATAGCCCAGGGTGGCCGAGCCGATCGAGGCTCGGGCGCTCTCCAGCTGGGCCATGGCGGTGTCCACCACGATGCGGCTGCTCAGATAGGCCGAATAGCTGATCTCCACTTCCGCCGTCACCGCCAGCCGATCGAGGGCCGCCTGCTGCTGGGCCTGCTCCTGCTGTCTGCCCTGGGCGTTGGCCTGGGCCGCCAGGATGCCCCCGTCAAACAGGGTCCAGAACACGTTCACCCCCACGGTGGCTTCCGAGCTCAGCCCGGAATCCTGGCTGTTGCTTTCGGTGGATCCGGTGCCTTCCAGCGCCAGGGTGGGGAGATAGCCCTTGCGGGTGGCAACGGCCGTCCAGGAAAGGCTCCGGGCCCGGGCCAGGCTCTGCTGGATCTCCTCCCGGAACTGCAGAGCCTGGGCAATGCTCTCCCTGCGGCCGAGGCTCCACTCGCCCTCCAGCGCCAGGCCCTGGCTGGGCATCGCCAGATCCCCCGGCGGCAGGCTGAGGCTCAGGGCCAGGTTGGAGGCCGCCACGATCACCTGCTCGTGGGTGTTGATTCTCAGCACCAGCAGCGCCAGTTCCTGGCTGGTGAGCTGATCCACGTCCGGGCTCCGGGCTCCACGGTGGGCCTTTGTCTTGGCCAGCTGGCGCCAGTTCGCCACCATCCGGCTCAGATCGCGATACTCCCCCTCCAGCTTCAGCAGCGCCTGCAGGTCGGTGTACTGCTGCTGGATGGCAAGCACCAGGGAGCGGGCCTGCACATCGAAGAGGAAGCGATCCGCCGCCAGGCTGGCGGCATTGGCCTTGGTGCGGGGCGCACGGCTGGGATCGAAGAAGGTCCACTCCAGCGTCAGCTGGGGAGAAGAGAGGGAAAGGGTGTTGGCTTGTTGTTGCTGCACCCCCACCAGCCCGGGGTCGTCGTTGCCGGCCGTGAGTGAGGGAAACCATTCCCGTCGGATGGCGGCCCCATTCCATTGGGTGGCCTCAATCTGGGCATAGGCCTTGGCCAGGATCGGATTCCTTGCCAGCCCAAGGGCCAGAGCCTCCTGGAGGCTTACGCGCCGGGCGGAGCGTTCGAGGTGGTCGCGGTAGTTGTAGAGGCGCTGCTCGAGGGCCTCCAGGGTCTCGGCGGTCCCACGGGGCCGGGCGGAGGCCTCCCGGGCCAGTCCGCTCGTGCTCAGTCCACCCAGGCCGGGAAGCAGCAGCGCTCCCACCAACAGAACAACCCCGGCCCTTCTCCATGAAGGAGAGGGGCCGGGAGTGCCGTCTCGCCGGCACCTGAGGCGCAGCTCACCCTCAGGCTTCATCCAGGGCAGCCACCCCGGGCAGCACCTTGCCCTCCAGCAGCTCCAGGCTGGCGCCACCACCGGTGGAGATGTGGCTCATCTTCTCGGCCACGCCCACTTTTTCCACGGCGGCCACCGAATCCCCGCCACCGATGATGGTGATCGTGCCCTTGGCGCTCAAATCGGCCAGGGTATGGGCGATGGCGTTGGTTCCGGCGGCGAACTTGTCGAACTCGAACACACCCATCGGGCCATTCCAGATCACGGTTTTGCAATCGGCCAGGGCGTCCTGGAACACCTTCACCGAATCGGGGCCGATATCCAGGCCCATCCAGCCATCAGGGATGGCTTCGATCTTGGCGATCTGGCTGTTGGCGTCAGGGGCGAAGTTGTCGGCGAGCACCACATCGGTGGGCAGCAGGAATTGCACGCCCTTGGCGGCCGCCTTAGCTTCCAGCTCCTTGGCCAGCTCCAGCTTGTCCTCCTCCACCAGGCTCTTGCCCACCGAGAGGCCCCGGGCCTTGTAGAAGGTGAAGATCATGCCGCCACCGATCAGGATCTTGTCGCACTTGTCGATCAGGGCCTCGAGCACACCGATTTTGCTGCTCACCTTGGAACCACCCACGATGGCGGCCAGGGGACGCTTGGGGGCGTCGATGGCACCCTGCAGGTAGGCCAGCTCCTTCTCCATCAGGTGGCCCGCCACGTTCGGGCTCAGGAATTTGGTCACCCCTTCGGTGGAGGCATGGGCCCGGTGGGCGGCGCCGAAGGCGTCATTCACATACACCTCTGCCAGGGACGCCAGCTGTTCAGCAAAGCCAGGCTCGTTCTTCTCTTCCTCAGCGAAGAAGCGCACGTTTTCCAGCAGCACCACGCCGCCTTCTGCCAGGGCGGCCACCTTGGCTTCCGCATCGGGGCCGATGCAGCTGTCGGTCTTGGTCACGGGCACGCCCAGCAGATCGCTGAGCCTTGCGGCCACCTGGGTGAGGCGCATGCCCTCGTTCACCTGACCCTTGGGCCGGCCGAAGTGGGCCGCCAGGATCACCTTGGCTCCGTTGTCCCGCAGGTGGGCGATGGTGGGCAGAGCGGCCCGGATGCGGGTGTCATCGGTGATGGCGCCGGCGTCATCCAGGGGAACGTTGAAGTCCACCCGCACCAGCACACGCTTGCCGCGGAGATCTGCAGCGCCGAGACTGGCGAGGGAACGCTTGGCCATGGTTGGGTGGCGGAGGAGAAGGCGGGGGGAGATTAACCCCTGGCCCGCCCATTGTTCGCAGATTCCGCCCGATTTCTCCAAAGAGCCTTGGCTACGGACTCTTGGGCTCCCACCAATACGGCCAACCGCCTGTGGTGTGGGTCTGGGATGGCGCTAGACAGGAAAGGGCGTTCCCACCACCATGTTCCACACCGTTCTGTTCCCCATCGACAACAGCCGTCAGACGATGGAAACGGCTGCGGTGGCCCTCCAGCTGGCCCAGCAGCACGGCAGCCGGGTGGTGCTCCTCTCGGTGGTGGAGGCGGAGGAAGGCGCCATGCATGATCCGGCGGCGGTCACCCAGCTGCTGGAGCAGGCCCGGGCCAGCTTTGAGAAGGCAGGGATTGCCTGCGATGTGTTCGAGCGGGCGGGCAAGCCCGCCTTTGTGATCGGCGATGTGGCCGATGAGATCAATGCCGACCTGATCATCATGGGCACCCGGGGCATCAGCCTGGAGGAGGACCAGCACAGCACCGCGGCTCTGGTGATCCAGCTGGCGCCCTGCCCGGTGATGGTGGTGCCCTGATGCCCGCGCTGAGCGTCAACGCCCCGGCGATCCAGTGGTATCCGGGCCACATCGCCCGGGCGGAAAAGGCGCTCAAGGTGGCCCTCGGCAAGGTGGATCTGGTGATCGAGGTGCGCGACGCCCGCATCCCCCTGGCCACGGGCCATCCCCGCTTGCAGCGCTGGATCAGCGGCAAGCAGCATCTGCTGGTGCTCAACCGGCGTGACATGGTCAGCGCCGAAGCGCAGCAGGCCTGGGACCAGCTGTTCCGCAGCCAGGGCCCCGCGCCCTGGTGGTGTGATGCCAAGGCCGGCACGGGGGTGAAACAGTTGCAACAGGCGGCCATCCGGGCCGGTGCGGCTCTCAACGCCCGCCGGGCTGGACGGGGCATGAAACCCCGTCCGGTGCGGGCGCTGATGCTGGGGTTCCCGAACGTGGGCAAGTCGGCCCTGATCAACCGATTGGTGCGTCAGAAGGTGGTGGAAAGTGCCCGCCGGGCTGGCATCACCCGCAGCCTGCGCTGGGTGCGGCTCGGCCAGGAGCTCGATCTGCTCGATGCTCCGGGGGTGTTGCCGCCCCGCTTGGATGACCAGATGGCCGCCCTGCGGCTGGCCATCTGCGATGACATCGGCCAGGCCGCTTACGACACCGAGGCGGTGGGCCTGGCGTTCCTTCGCCTGCTGGGGGAGCTGGCACCGATCCCGGCCGCGGGGGTGGCGCCAGGGTTGCTGGAGGCAAGGTATGGGGTTTCAGCAATGCCCGGGGATTCGGAAGCATGGCTGGCGGCCGCGGCGGCTCGCCACACCAGTGGTGATCTGCTGCGCATGGCCCAACGGGTTCTGGATGATTTTCGCCGTTCCCAGCTGGGGGCGATCAGCTTGGAGCTGCCACCAGCGGTGGAGTGATTCCCAGCGGCGCCCCATTCCCCCTGCAGGGAGCTGGGGCACAACTCTGGTTGAGGTTTTGTGTGCGTTTTGTCAGCGAAGGTGCGTTGTGTGGCCCGGCCACAGCGGCAGCGATAGGTTTTGGGGGCTTGCCCGGCTGACAAGACATCACCAATGACAAATGTCGCAGATGTGATCCTTGAGGTGCTCAAGGAGGCCTCGGTCAAGCGGATCTATGGCATCCCCGGGGATTCCCTCAACGGCCTCACCGATGCCCTGCGCCGGGAGGGTTCCATCGCCTGGCAGCATGTGCGCCACGAGGAGGCAGCGGCGCTGGCGGCGGCGGCGGAGGCCTCGCTGACCGGTGAACTGGCGGTTTGCGTGGGCAGTTGTGGGCCTGGAAGCATCCATCTGATCAACGGTCTGTACGATGCCAATCGCAGCCGGGTTCCCGTGCTGGCGATCGCCGCCCAGATTCCCGGGCCGGAGATGGGTAGCGGCTACTTCCAGGAGACCCATCCCCAGGAAGCGTTCCGGGAAGCGTCCGTCTACTGCGAGCTGGTGAGCATGGCGGAGCAGTTGCCTCGGCTGCTGGAGATCGCCATGCGCACGGCTGTGGAGCGTCGCGGTGTTGCGGTGCTGGTGATCCCTGGGGAGATCTTCCTGAAACAGAGCGGTCCTCGGCGTCCATCCGCGCCGATCCACTATGTGCCGCGGGTGTTGCGCCCCACCCAGGCCGGGCTTGAGGCGGCAGCCGCTCTGCTCAATGCCGGCCAAAAGGTCACCATCTTCGGTGGCGCCGGTGTGGAGGGAGCCCACGCTGAGCTGATCGCCATTGCCGCCAAACTGAAAGCCCCCGTTGTGCACGCCTTGCGGGGGAAACAATTCATTGAATACGACAATCCCTATGACGTTGGCATGACAGGCCTGTTGGGATTTGCTTCTGGTTATCGCGCCATCGAGAGCTGTGATGTGCTGCTGCTGCTTGGCACCGATTTCCCCTACCAACAATTCTATCCATCCAAGGCAAAGATCATTCAAGTGGATCTCAGGGGCGAGAACCTTGGCAGGCGCACCTCCATTGATCTTGGTCTTGTCGGCAGTGTGAAGGACACGGTGGAAGCGCTCCTGCCCTTGCTCCAAGAGAAGCTGGATGGCAACCATCTTCAGGCCTCCACAAATCACTACATCCAGACCAGGAAGGGACTGGATGACCTTGCGGTGGATGATCACAACCGAACGCCCATCCATCCCCAGTACGTGGCCCGCATGGTCAGTGATCTCGCCTCTGAGGATGCTGTCTTCATTCCGGATGTGGGTTCCCCCACCGGCTGGGCGGCGCGCTATCTGCGCATGAACGGCAAACGTCGCCTGGTCGGTTCCTTTTCCCATGGCACCATGGCCAATGCTCTCCCCCATGCAATCGGCGCCCAGTCGGCGTTTCCGGGTCGTCAAGTGGTGGCATTGGCGGGCGACGGCGGGCTTTCGATGGCGCTTGGCGAACTGCTCACCCTGAGGCAGAACAAGTTGCCGGTGAAAATCGTGGTCTTTAACAACTCATCGCTCAATTTCGTTGAGCTCGAAATGAAGGCCTCGGGCTTCGTCAACTTCGGCACGGATCTCGACAATCCGGATTTCTCCGAGGTGGCCAAATCCATCGGTCTGCATGGCCAGCGGGTGGAGAAACCAGATGATCTGGAGGCCGCCCTGAAGGCAGCCTTTGCGCACGATGGCCCTGCCCTGGTGGATGTGGTCACGGCGAGAGAGGAGCTGCTGATCCCCCCAACGATCACGCTGCTGCAGGCCAAGGGGTTTTCCCTCTTCGCCATGCGCACCATCCTCTCCGGTCGTGGGGAAGAACTCATCGACCTGGCGGATACGAACGTGTTTCGGCGGCTGTTCGCCTGAGGGGGGCTCCTCAGCTGGGAGCCGTCATCTTGACGGGGTCAACGATCCGGTCGAATTCCTCCTCGCTCACCAGGCCTAGGTCCAGAGCCGCCTGCTTGAGGGTCAGATCATGCTCGAGGGCATGGTGGGTGATCTGTGCCGTCTTGTCGTAGCCGATCACGGGTGATAGGGCCGTGGCCAGCATTAAGGAGCTTTCAACATAGGCCGCAATCTTGGGACGGTTGGGCTCCGTCCCTTCGATCAGGAACGTCCTGAAATTGGTGCAACCGTCCGACAGCAGGATGATGGAGGTGCAGATGTTGTGGATGATGAGCGGTTTGTAGACATTCATCTCGAGATAGCCACTGGCTCCGCCAAAACCAACGGCGACATCATTGGCGATCACCTGAATGGCAAGCATGCTCAAGGCTTCACATTGGGTGGGATTCACCTTGCCAGGCATGATCGATGAGCCGGGTTCATTGGCGGGGATGTTCAGCTCGGCGAACCCGGCACGGGGGCCACAGGAGAGCAAGCGTATGTCGTTGGCGATTTTGTAGAGCGAGATGGCCAGCGTGCGAAAGGTTCCCGAGAGCTGCACGAGGGCGTCATGGGCCCCCTGCACCGCGAATTTGTTGGACGCCGAGACGAAGGGCAGGCCGGTCAACTGGGCCAGCTCTGCTGCTGTGTCCTCGGCAAAACCCACTGGTGCATTCAGGCCCGTGCCGACGGCGGTGCCGCCAAGCGCCAGGGGATACACACCCTTGAGGGCATCCTGAATCCGGTTGATTCCATCGGCCAGCATGGCGCTGTAGCCCGACCATTCCTGGCCAAGGGTCAGGGGGGTGGCGTCCTGCATGTGCGTGCGACCGATCTTGACGATGTCGGCCCATTGCTTCGCCTTTTCGTCGATCCCATCATGGAGCGCCTGAACCGCCGGAATCAGACGCCCCGTCGTCTCGACAGCGGCGGCCAGATGCATCGCCGTTGGGAAGCTGTCGTTCGACGACTGGGACTGGTTTACATGATCGTTCGGATGCACCGGCATCTTCGAACCCAGGGCCGTGCCGGCAAGCTGACAGCAGCGATTCGAAATCACTTCGTTTACGTTCATGTTGAACTGCGTGCCGGAGCCCGTCATCCATACGTGCAGGGGAAACATGTCGCGGTGCTCCCCGGCAAGGATCTCCTCGCAGCACTGCACGATGAGGTGATGCACATCGTCGGCAAGCCGGCCACTGGCATGGTTCACGTTGGCGGCGGCTTTCTTCAGCTGCGCATAGGCCGTCACCATCTCAGACGGGATCAGATCCTTGCCAATGCTGAAATGTTCCAAGGAACGCTGGGTCTGGGCTCCCCACAGTCGATCGGCAGGAACGTCCACCTCGCCAAGGCTGTCCGTTTCCTTCCTTATGTCAGTCATGGCGCGCCCATGGGCTTTAATTTTCTATGATAAAGCTTCATGAGGATCCTTGCCATTTCTGGCAGCCCCAGTAGATTTTGAATGTGAATCTATTGCGCCTAAGCTTTCATGCTTGCCTGCATTCGACTATGGACCGGCGACGACGGTCAATCACATTTTGAAAAAGGTGTGATCGATCTCGTTTCTGGTGTGCGGGGTGACTTCCTCAGTCCCAAAATGCAGGCTGTGAGCATTGCTATGCAGGAGACGCTATCTGGAGGAGCCTTTGATTGGCATACGGCACCTGCGCGGCAATTCGTGATCACCTTGAGTGGCACCCTGGAATTCTATACCCGGGAACAGAAGCATTTTACCCTCAATCCAAGCACCTTGCTTCTGGCAGAAGATACAGCTGGGGGCGGACACTCCTGGAAGTTGCTTGATCAGGAGCCTTGGCGGCGCATCTATGTGGTGTTGGCCCCCGGTGCCGAAGTTGCCTTCACCTCAGAGGAACACTAATGAGCAGCGAATCAGTGGATGTGCTTCTGGTCGGGGCGGGCATCATGAGCACAACCCTAGGTGTGTTTCTCAAGGAGCTCAATCCCGCGTTGACGATGGAGATGGTGGAGCGCATGCCGGGTGAGGCTCAGGAGAGTTCCGGTGCCTGGAACAATGCGGGTACGGGTCATGCAGGAAACTGCGAGCTGAACTTCACACCGACGGGCAAGGACGGCCGGATCGATATCGCAAAGGCACTCGAAGTCAATGTTGAATTCGATCTCTCTCGCCAGTTCTGGTCCTATCTGATCAGCAAAGGTGCAATCGGCACCCCCGGCAGCTTCATCCACCCAGTGCCGCATATGAGTTTCGTCATGGGTGCGGACAACCAGGCGTTTCTCAAGCAGCGCCACGCGCTGATGAGCGCGCATCACTGCTACCACGGCATGGCCTATTCCGAGGATCATGGCCAGATCGCTGAATGGGCGCCGCTCGTGATGGAAGGGCGGGATCCCACGCAGCCCGTTGCTGCGACCCACATCGTCAATGGAGCTGATGTCAATTACGGCGCCCTGACCAGGAATCTCCTGGATGTGCTCCGCAAGCACAGTGATTTCACGGTTCATTTCAGCGAGGCTGTGACCCAGCTGCAGCGTCAGCCTGAAGGGGGCTGGCAGGTCAGGGTGCGGAACGAAACCACGGGTGCCGAACGGACGATCCATGCTCGCTTTGTGTTCCTTGGGGCGGGCGGTGCGGCCCTCACCCTGCTCCAGAAATCGGGGATTCCGGAGGGGCATGGTTTTGCCGGCTTCCCGGTCAGCGGGATCTGGGTGCGCTGTGAAAAGCCGGAGGTCGTGAATCGCCACAGGGCCAAGGTCTATGGCAAGGCGGCCACCGGTTCACCGCCGATGTCCGTGCCCCATCTGGACACCCGCATCATCGATGGCAAGCGCTGGTTGCTCTTCGGCCCCTACGCCGGCTTCTCCACGAAATTCCTGAAGCATGGATCCTACTGCGATCTGCCCCGCTCACTGCGTCTCGCCAATCTCCTACCGATGCTGTCCGTTGCCAAGGACAACTTCCCGCTGGAGGAATACTTGCTGGGCCAGGTGCTGCAGACCAATGCCCATCGGTTCAAGGCCCTGCGCGAGTACTACCCCATGGTGAACGAAGACGACTGGCAGCTTGCCGTCGCTGGCCAGAGGGTGCAGATCATCAAGAAGGAGAAGCATTTTGCGGGCCAGTTGGAATTCGGCACGGAAATCGTCGGCGCTGCCGATGGCTCCCTGGTGGCCCTGCTTGGCGCTTCACCCGGAGCCTCAACGGCAACCTACATCATGGTGAAGATAATCGAGACGGCGTTGAATCCCGATCTGATCGGGGAGTGGAAGCCAAAAATGGCGGCCATGATTCCCTCCTATGGGCACGATCTGAAAGTGGATGGGGCCCTGCTGCAACAGGTTCGGGCCCGAACGGCCGAGGTGCTTGGCCTGGAAAATCCCTGATGCAGCCGCGTCTCACATCCCCCCAGCTGGCTGGCTCAGATAGGCCAGGGCACCGCTGAAGCCGGCGTTGTAGTCGATGGCCACCTCATTGCGCACATAGTCGCTGCGCACGTCGGCATAGGAGAAGTCGTTGGCCTGATCCGGTCCCCCCACCAGGGCGCCCGTGAGCGTGTGGACGTTGGGCAGGCCATTGCGGAACCCCTCCCAGCCCACGCCGGAGGCTCCCCTGTGATGGGGCTGCTGGGGTGGGTTGGCGCCGTAGCCCACCACATAGCTGGCTTGACGGGGATTGGCTCCAAGGATGTAGTCGATCGTGTCGACGGCCAACTTGCGGTAGGTGCCACCTGGATCGATCAGGCTGTCGGCCACCACACCGGCCACCATGGCCGTACTGGCGGCATAGCGCAGGGAGCCCCACTGGCTGATGTGGCGCAGGCCGCCAGCGGTGATGCTCACCCCGTTGCTGCCAGTCACCCAGCTGTCGAGCCAGCCGCGCACGTCGCCTTGAATCTTGCTATCGCCCGTGTCCTGGGCCAGCAGCACCGCTGCTCCGTAGGACACATCGTCCCAGTTGAGCGTCCAGCCCCGGCTCAGCCCACCGATCGACTGGCGATAGATCTGCAGTGCCTTGTCGCGGTAGGCGCTGCCATCGCCGCCGGCGGCTTCCTTGGCCCGGGCCAGCCAGGCCGCTCCGTAGCTGAGTTCGTCGTTGTAGCCGCTCCAGGAGTTGTAGAAGTCGCGCACTTCGGTGATCGAGTCGGAGTATTTGCCGCGGTGGGTGTCGGCGAATCGGTAGAGCGATTCGGCATGGGTCAGCAAGGTGTAGGCATAGGCCACCTCGCCGTTGCGGCGAAAGAGGATGGAGGCGGAAGCTAGTGCCGCCGCACTGCCGGCCGCTACGTCGGAGCCGGGCTTGCTGGGGGTCACACCAGCGCCGGCCGGCGGATGGTCTGGCTTTCCGGCGCGCTCCAGAGGGCGTGGTCGGCGGCCACATCCCCCACCTGGGCCACGAAAAAGCGGGTGGCTCCTGAGGCATCAGTGCCATGGGCCTTTAGCAGGTAATCGGTGCCCCACTTCACGGCGCCCAGCAGCTCATCGAGCTGCCCCGTGGCGGCGTAACCGCGCTCGAAGGCCAGGCCCCCCCAGGCCAGGGTGGAAAGGGTGGTGGCCAGGGGCAGGCCGAATTTGCCGTGGTCGCCCGCGTCGTGGTAGCCGCCGCTGAGATCCAGGCTCAGTCCCGCCTGCAGGTTGGCGGGCTTCCGGTCGCCGAAATACACCCCATCCCGCCCATCGTGCAGGCCGGAATCGCCGCGCCAGGGGATGCGGTTGCTGGCCTCATCCAGATCACCGGAGCGCTGGGCTTCGTAGAACAGAAACGATGCCCGCAGGGCTTCGCCGTAACCCCCCGGGGATGGGGCAGGTGAGGGCCCTGGCGGGAGCGTGGGCGTAGGTGGCGGCACCGGTGGGGTGATCGGCACCGATCCCTGGCCGGTGCCGAAGAGCTGGTCGGCGCTGAGGGCGCCGTCGTTGCCGATGGGGATGCCCTGGCTGCCGCTGAAGCCCACCTTCACGGAGGCACCGGCCTTCAGCCCAGCCGCCCAGCCTGTGCCGGTGAGGGTGTAGCGGGTGAGGCCGCCGCCGAGATCCACCTGGGAGAGCGTGGCCCCCCAGGGGGTGCCGGTGAGGCGATGGGGCGAGTCGAAGCTGGTGCTCCAGCTGGTCAGATCTCTGCCGCTCTGATTGGTGATCCGCAGCTCGGCGGTGAAGCCGTTCCACCAGCGGCTGCCGCTCACCTCCACCCCCAGCGGAGTGGCGGCCGGCGGTGGCGTCACAGTTGGCGGCGTGGGAATGGATGGCGGCACCGTCGGCGGGGTGATCGGGGCTGGCCCCTGGCCGGTGCTGAAGAGTTGGGCGGCGCTGAGGGCGCCGTCGTTGCCGATGGGGATGCCCTGGCTGCCACTGAAGCCCACCTTCACCGAGGCGCCGGCCTTGAGGGATGCCCCCCAGCCGGTGCCGGTGAGGGTGTAGCGGGTGAGGCCGCCGCCAAGGTCCACCTGGGAGAGGGTGGCCCCCCAGGGGGTGCCGGTGAGGCGATGGGGCGAGTCGAAGCTGGTGCTCCAGCCCGTCAGATCCCGTCCGCTGTTGTTGCTGATGGTGAGTTCGGCGGTGAAGCCGTTCCACCACCGCCGGCCGCCCACCGCCACGGTGATTGGCGAGGTGCTCTGCACCGCGGTCTGCACCATGGTCGGTTCCTGAACGCTGCAGGAGTCCTACGAACCCTGGTGCGGCCTGGTCCATCCTTCATCTGCAGGGAATCGCACGCCTGGCTCGGCGCTCCTTCAGCGGCAGTAGCCCCGTCGCACCCCCTCCACGGCCGCCGCCGCCCGGCTTTTCACCCCCAGCCGCCGCAGGATGTCCTGCACATGGTCGCGGGCGGTGGTGGGAGCGATGTGGAGCTGCTCACCGATCTCCCGGTTGCTGAGGCCATGGGCCACCAGCTGCAGCACGGTCATCTCCCGGGGGGTGAGGGCACTGGGGGGCTCAGCTGGGGGCTCAAGGGGCTCTTGATCCAGGGCCGGATCCACGAAGGTGCGGCCCTGAAGCACCTGCTCTACGGCCAGCACCAGGGCGCCGGTGCGGCCCAGGCTCTCCTCCAGCACCAGGGCATCGGCCCCGCTCTCCAGGGCGGCCTGCAGCAGCAGGCGATGGTTGTGGGTGAGCACCAGCAGGCAGCGGTGCTCAGGGGAGAGAGCTTTGGCGGCCCGCACAAGATGGAGGCCGGGTCCATCCGCCAGGTGCTCGCTCACCAGCAGGTGGAAGGGGCCTGGGGAACGCTCCAGCTGGGCCAGCCCCTCGGCTGTGGAGGTGGCGAACACCAGGGTTTTCAGGAGGGAGTGCTCACCCGCCTCTGCGCGGAAGGCCAGGCTGAGGGCCAGAAACTTGGGGTACACCGCCACCAACACCTGCCGATCCCGCAGCAGGGAGAGCATCAGATCCCGGCGGGCCTCCAGCACAGCGCGATCGGCAACACCGTCCAAGCCCCGGACCCCACCGATCGACACTCTCACTATGGCAGCGGGTTTTGACCCATCCCAAGCGGTGAACTGGCAGGCTGCAGAAGCACCCGCACTGGTGGGCTGATGGAGGAATTCGGCCAGGGGGAAGGGGAGCTGATCGCGCTCACCTACCCCAAACCCCTGCCGATGCGGCTGGATCGCTGGCTGGTTGCCCAGCGGCCGGAGCAGAGCCGGGCCCGCATCCAGAAGTTCATCGATGCGGGTTGCGTGCGGGTGAATGGCGTCACCGGCCGGGCGAAGACGCCCCTCCGCCAGGGCGATCAGGTGGAGCTGTGGATGCCGCCCCCCGAGCCGCTGCCGTATCTGATCCCCCAGGACATCCCCCTCGATGTGCTCTTCGAGGACGCGCACTTGATCGTGATCAACAAGCCCGCCGGCCTCACGGTGCATCCGGCGCCCGGCAACAAGGACGGCACCCTGGTGAATGCCCTGCTGCATCAC
>JBJTQT010000176.1:0-5028 GCA_046075745.1 Cyanobium sp.
CGGCCTGGCGAGCCTGTGCTGCTGCAGCGGCAGGAGCACGGCCGGCTGGAGGTGGCCCTCGCCCTGTGGGGCTTGCTGCCGGGCTGGGCGAAGGATCCCCGGGGCCTGCGCCGCCCCATCAATGCCCGCAGCGAAACCGTGGCGGAGAAGGCCTTCTTCCGGGGGCCTTGGCGCCATCGTCGGGCCCTGCTGCCGGCGGACGGGTTTTATGAATGGCAGCGTCGGGCGGATGGCAGCAAGCAGCCCTGGCTGTTCCGCCCCCGCAGTGGGGAGCCCTTCTGGCTCGGGGGGCTCTGGGAGCGTTGGATCGGCGCCGATGGAGGCGAACTCGAAACCGCCGTGATCCTCACCACCGCCCCGAACGATCTGTTGCGACGGGTGCACGACCGCATGCCCGTGGTGATCCCCAACGGCCTGGAGGAGGCCTGGCTGGAGGCGGTGGATGGCCCCGAGCTGCGGGCCCTGGAGCCCCTGCTGGCGCCCTGGGAGCCGGTGGGGTGGGAGGCGGTGAAGCTGGAGCCGGCCACCCTGCGGCCCCTGGAGGGGATCGGCTAGGACGAGGGGAGTTGGTTCGGTGCCCCGTGAGCCTGGAGCAGTTGGATGCCTTTCTCGCCAAGAGCCGCAGTGAGCCGGAGCTGCAGGCCCGGTTGCGGGAGGGGGTGGATCTGGAGGCCTTCCTGGCCCTGGCCCTGGAGCACGGATTCCCGCTGGAGGAGAGCGATGTGATCGCCGCCCAGCAGCGGGCCGAGGCGGCGATGAGCGATGGGGAGCTGCAGCGGCGGGCGGGTGAGGAAGCCCGTCGGTTGCGCCATTTCATCCCGGGCTGAGCCATGGCCAGTTCAAGCCCCCGAGAACGGGCGGCTGATTATCCCCGCCCTCCAGCCCTGGTGGCCTGCGTGCGGCCTGTGCGAGTGGAGGCCCTGGGGCGCCTGCTGGCCGAGAGCCACCGCTCCTTTCGGGTGCTGGAAACCTTCCATCCGCCCACGTTCTATCTGCCGCCTGAGGCCTTTGATCCGGCGATGCTGCGGCCTGCAGCCGGGCGCAGCTTCTGTGAGTGGAAGGGGGTGGCCCGCTATTTCGATGTGGTGGTCCCCGATGGGCGGGCGCTGCAGCGGGTGGCCTGGTGTTACCCCGAGCCCACGGCGGCCTTTGCCCCCCTGGCGGGCTGGATCGCCCTCTATGCCGGGCCGATGGATGGCTGCTGGGTGGATGGGGAGCGGGTGGTGCCCCAGCCGGGGGGCTTCTACGGCGGCTGGATCACCAGCGATGTGGAGGGCCCCTTCAAGGGGGATCCGTGCCATCCGGAGCTGATCTAGCCGGGGTTGGCGACCGACAGCACCCGTCCCTCCCGGGCCACATCCCCGAAGACGTGCCAGCGGGAGCCGCTCAGCCGCTCGGCATCGGCGGCGCCGGCCACCACCAGATCCACCCCCACCCCAAGGGATCCAAGGGCCTGGGAGAAGCGCTGCCAGCAGGCCATCTTTTTGGCTCCGGTGAGCTGGGGCTGGTGCACGCCCTAGGCCTGAACTCCAGCTGGAAGAGTCTCAGGGTTTGGCCGCCAGCCGGCCGCCGCGGCGGACCAGCTGATCCTTCAGCTCCAAAAGCAGCTCCTGCCGAAGCTGATGGAAGGCCTCAGCATCTTCGCTGAGGCCCGCTTCCACCCGCAGTTGCAGTGCGCCATCGCTCACCCCGCTCCAGCTCACCCGCTGGGGCAGATCCGCCCTCACCAGCGGCTGGCTGGCCAGCCAGCGGCGCAGCTCCTCCACCAGCGCCTCCGCCGCCTCCCGCTCCCCCAGCTCCACACCCACCTCCAGCAGCAAGCGCCGGTGGGGCCGGCGGCTTGGATTCAGCACCGCCGCATGGGTGAACAGCCCATTCGGCACATAGAGCAACTCCCCATCCGGCGTGAGCAGTTCCGAGCTGAACAGCCCGCTCCCCCGCACCGTGCCAGCCAGCTTCAGGCTCTGCAGTTCGATCTGATCCCCCACCGCAAAGGGGCGGTTCACATACAACATCAGGCCGCTCAGCAGATTTTCCACCAGGGTGCGGGCCCCAAACCCAAGGGCCGCTGCCCCCAGGCCGCTCGCCGTGAGCAGCACTGCCGCAGATACCCCCAGCAGCTTCAACACCGCCAATCCCCCCAGCAGCGCCACCAGGCCCGTCACGGTCTTGTCGATCAGATCCAGCGCCGCCGCCCGCTCCCGCTCCTGGCGCCCTTGCCACCAGCCCTCCTCCCCAGCCAGCTTCCCCAGCAGGGCACCCTTCAACCGCAGCAGGGTCCACATCCCCCCCAGGGTGAGCAGGGCGTCGCGCACCCCGGGCCCATCGCTCGGCAGGTTCCACCCCAGCCCCTCCAACTGCCTGTGCAACCACCCCAGCAGGCCCGCCGCCAGCAATGTGAGGGCCACGCTCAGCCGCGCCCGCCGCAGCAACAGCTGGGTGGTGGAGCCCTTCGGCAACCGGGCCGCCAGCAGATCCAGCCCCACCCAGGCCAGGCTCGCCAGCAGCACCGCCGCCAGCGGCACCGCCAACAGCGGCACGGGCCACTGCACTGGGTTCATGGGCCCCCCACCGCCGCCCGCCAGAGCAGATCGCCCTCCAGCCAGCGCACCTCCTCCGTGCTGAGCAGCGCCACCTCCGCCATCGTTTCCGCCCCCAGCAGCCCCAGGGCCGTGCGGGCCGCATCACCCCCCAGCAGCTTGGGGGCAATCACCGCCGCCACCTCCTGCACGCAGCCCTCCCGCAGGGCTTCTGCAGCCAGCGCCGGCCCGCATTCCCAGAGCACCTGGTTGCAGCCCCGGCCCGCCAGGGCCTCCAGCAGCGCCCCCGGGCCACAGCGCTCCAGCGCCAGCCGCTCCACCCCCAGACCATCGAGGCGGCCGCAGGCCTCTGCGCTGGCCTCCGGCCCATGGACCACCAGGGTGGGCGCTTCCCCCTGATCCCATAGCAGCGCCTGGGCCGGTAGCTCCAGCCCCCGGCTGAGCACCACCCGCAAGGGCTCCGGCTGGCGCCCCCCCCGGCTGGTGAGCCGTGGATTGTCGGCCCGTACCGTGCCGCCCCCCACGATCACCGCCTCACATCCCGCCCGCAACCGATGCACCCAGCCCCTGGCGGCCGGGCCGCTGATCCACTGGCTTGCCCCATTCGGCAGGGCGGTGCGGCCATCCAGGCTCATGGCCCACTTCAGCACCCCCAGGGGCCTCCCCGTGCGCACCCGATGAAGAAAGGCCCGGTTCTGCCTGCGGGCCCTGTCTTCCCCAACTCCCTCCACCACCTCCACCCCCGCCGCCCGCAGCCGGGCCACCCCCTCCCCCGCCACCCGGGGATCGGGATCGCCCAGGGCCACCACCACCCGGGCCACGCCCGCGGCGATCACCGCCTCGCAGCAAGGGGGCGTGCGCCCGTGATGGCAACAGGGCTCCAGGGTCACCACCAAGGTGCCGCCCCGGGCCCGATCGCCCGCCATCCGCAAAGCCTCCACCTCCGCATGGGGCTCACCGGCCCTGGCATGGAAGCCCTCCCCCACCAGCAGGCCCTCCCGATCCAGCACCACCGCTCCCACCAGCGGATTGGGGCTGGTGCATCCCTCCCCCAGCGCCGCCAGCGCCAGGGCGCGATCCATCCACCGGCCCCAGCTCGCCCTCATGCCGGCTCCGGATCCTCCCATCCCGGCAGCTGGCGCCATTCCCCCACCACATAGGGCGGCACCGGCAGTTCCGTGAACACCCCCGGCAACTCCAGCCGCAGGGGGCGGTTGCTCTGCAGGTCAGCCAGGAGGGGGGCCAGGTTGAATTCTGCCGCCGCATCCCGCCCATCATCCAGGAGCTTCGGGTTGGCAAGGGTGACATCCTCCAGCTCCCAGAGCCGCCGGCCGCTGCTCACCAGCAGGGGGGTGGGGTGCTCCAGCCGCACCCGCCCCGGATAGCCCACGATCCGCAGCCGCAGGGGCCCCCCACCGCCCCCTTCCCGGTAGGCCACCACCTGCCAGCTGCGGTAATCCAGATCCCGCAGGGTTTCCAGGCTGCGGACCACCCCCGTGGCAGTGGTGGTGTCGGGGTGGGCGTGGATCATGGCCGCCGCTGGTGCGGCCTGGAGCCCGAGCCCCAGCACCAGAAGCACAAGGAGCAGGGCCCCAGGGAGCAGGGACTGCCTGGCCCACCGGGCCAGGGCGGAGGCCAGGGTGGAGCCGCCGTGGTGCCCGGCCCTCATGGCTTGGCCATGGCGGGCCGCTCCGCCCCGGGAATCCGCTGCCAGCCGGTGTGGGTGGCCCAAAGGGCCCAGATCGCCATGGCCCGCAGGTAGTGGCAGGCGCGGAAGGTGCCCACCGCCGTGATCGCTTCCGGGGTGCGGAACTGCAAGCCTCCCCCATACACCTGCTCCACCACAGCCCCGGTGATCGCCAAGGCGGTGTCCGTCTCGCCCATCAGCCGGTAGTAGGCCGCCAGGCCGAAGTTGATGCCCGTCCACACCTCCAAAGGGTGGGTGCCCTTGGGATCCAGAGGTGTGCCATCCCGCCGTAGCCCATTGGCCACCCCCAGTCGCCCCCCCTCGAACCGCTCGAAGCAGGCTTCCCGGATGGCTCCCAGGGCCGAGCGGGCCCGCTCCTCCGCCACCACCGGCGGCAGACCCAGGAGCCGCGCATAGAAATCCCCGCAGAGCTGGTCGGCCATCACCACGGGTGTGCCGCTCTCGGCATCAATCGCATAAAACTCCCCGTTCCAGAGCAGCCGATCGAAGTTGCCGCGGGATTGCTCCAGCCACTGGCCAAACTCCCGCTGCTCCCCCGAGGTGTCGAGCCCCAGCTCCAGCTGCAGCCGCTGGGCCATGGCCAGTGCCGCCTCCAGAGCTGCGATCCAGAGGGCCCCGCAATAGGCGCTCACCCCCTTGAGGGGCCAGTCATCGAAGGTCTGATCCGGCGCGCCGCCATTGTCCGGCAGTCCGTCCTGGTTGTCATCGAAGCCCTTCAGATAGCGCAGGGCCTGCACCGCCGCAGGCCAGCACTGGGCCAGGAAGTTCAGGTCCTCCCCA
>JBJTQT010000177.1:0-6020 GCA_046075745.1 Cyanobium sp.
GCGTTGGTGACGATCTTGGACGCGTTGGAGGTGATGCGGTTGACAGCATCCATCCGCTTGTTGCTTTCGGCGACCATGGCCGCGAGGGCGTCGATCTGGCCAGCGTTGATGAATTCGCCACGGGCATCTGCCTGGGCTACAACCTTGGTGAAGGCGTCGAACATGTGTAAGGCTCCTGGTCTCGACGTTCTCCGTCGGGAGTGGGGTGAGTAAGGGAGTGGGAACGGCCTGGCTGGTGCCTGTTGCGCACGATGGCAACGGGTTCCCGGGACCGCATTCAGCGCTGGAAACCCAGTGCTCAAAAGCGACCTGACTATTGTTGTCTGAACTGGGATTCAAGCGCGAGGCCCGTAACAAACGGTCACCGCCCAAGCGGTCAATCCAGGGCACCCGGCATTGCCAAAAGACAAAAATGCCCAGGCAGCAGAAATGCCTGGGCATTGGATGGGAAGGGTTGGGGCCAGGGTTCCTTGACCCCGGCTAGTTCTTGGACTTGCCCTTGCGAGCTGGGGCTGGCGCCACCTCACCAGCCTCCGTCACCCCCGTGACGCTCACATGGGTGACCTTCCCACCCATGCGGTGCACGAGGCGAAGAGTTTCGTTCATGCGGGTATAGGGAACCTGCATGATGCAATCGGCGCTGCGCACAAACTCGTTGCGCGCCAGGCCAGTCACCTGAATGGTCACTTGCCTGTCATTGCTTGAACTGGTGTTGGGGGGCCTGCTGAAACCTTCATGGCTGATAGGGAACGAAGAACAGTGGGGTCAAAAAGAAAACAATCACCAGTTCACAGGGGTGATGCTGGCGATGCGTCCACCTTCGCGCTGAATCTGCTGCTGAACTTCAAGGAGCTTGTTGAAGGGAATAAAGCGCACCCGATTGCTGCGCTTGTGGCGTTGATAGTTGTTGAAGCCACTGATTTCCACACGGAAGGTGCGACCTTCCTCCCCAGCCCCCACACCCTGCCGGGTGACTCCATCACTGGTGACCTTACGGAATGTGTTGACCTTGGCATTCGGGCTCACCACGGGCAGCGGCATCTCTGCATGCACAGCCGGATTGAGGCGCGACTGGTTTTTGGAAAGATCTCCCTTGATGGAGGCCGCCGCACCACGGGTGAGTTGCAGCATGTAAGAGAACTGAAGGCCTTGCTGACCAGCTGAATAATCCCAACCATGGAGGTAGGGGACCGTTTCTTCGCCAAAGCGGGTTTGATACTCGGCGCTGTCGATGTAGGAATCGATTTCAGCGTCGTACCCCTGCTCCTGAGGGATGGTGAAGTGGTGCAGCATCTCCGCCTTGTTCTGGGGTGCGCGACCAAGCAGATGCTTAAAATTGAGCTCGATGAAGCGATAGGGGTTGGTGTTGGTGAAGAAACGATCCTTATAGAGGCTGCTCTTGGCCACCTGGCGAACGAATTCCCTCACACTCAGATAGCCCCGGCGGAACAGGGATTCAGGTCCATCCAGCCGCTCGCAGGCCATCACATACTGCCGCCCGAGCACCTGCTGATAGACGGCACGGATCAGATTGGCCTTGTCAACATCAGAACTGGTCGACCAGTTCTCTTTGTTGCGGTCGTTGGCAATCGCGTGATGCCCAGATAGGCAGCGTTGGCGAGGGTCATGGGAAGCGTGCGTGGAGGCCAGGGAGGAATGGGAAACGTGCAGCGAATCCAATCAGGCGCCATCCAGACTCCAACCAGGAAGGATCTCGGATGGGGGCCGGACGCTGCAAGCTGCTGCCGGATCCTATGTTGACCTGGTGCCCCGCAACAAGGCGTCCAGAATCGTTACAAATCCCTCCCTGAGGCTCCAGCTCGCCTGCCATTTGAGCCGAACGGAGGAGCGGAGCCGAAGGCCTACCCCCTGACATCCAGGTGTCACCCCGATACCATCTGGCCAACCTTTTTTGCGAATATGTCACCGTCTGTTTCGGAGATGGAGTGGGCCGTGCGCCTGAGCTGCCAGCTCAAGACCCTCTCCGAGCTGGCAGAATGCCTCACCTTCAGAGTGCTCGAACTGGAAGAACGCCTGGAAGCGCAGGAAAAAGAGCTGTCCTCCCTGCAGGGCACCTCCGCAGAGCTGAGTGCAAGCCTCAGCTCTGCGATGGAGGAACGGATGCTCGAAACCGAGGATCGACTGGAACGGATTGAAGATCTGCTGCAAGGGGAGGTGCGGCGTCCCTCCCTGGCCCGCTCCCTGCGAGCTCTCCCCATCTGCCCGGAGCAGGAAGACTCAGCCTTTACCGGCGATATCGAGGAGGAGGATCCCATGTTTCTGGATGACCTGCCCGCACAAAACGAACACCCCGCGTTCGAGGAGGATGCCCCCTTCATCGACGACCTCCACGATCAATCCCTGGCCAGCTGAGCACCTGAGATTGCACAACGGCCGTCACTCCTGAAGCCAAGCTTCGGGGAGTTCCCCACTGTGGTCCTGGATCCGCTCGAATTCAAAGGGTCCGGCGAGGGCGCCCCAGAGCTGTTCATGGGTTTCAGGGTGGTGTCCCCGATCAATCGTGCGCATCCTCCCTGCAGATAGCTCAAGCTGACTCACCAGATAGGCGGGCTGGCCCTTGCGCTCCACAAGACAGCGACAGCCAGGTTCCACCTCCCCCACAAACCCCTCGCCCTGTTCACGCACCCAGTAGTTGCATCCCTGCAGGGGCTGAAGATCCTCCTCCCGGAGGGTGGCCCGCAGGGAAGAATCTGCCGTAGCTCCCCAGAAACGCTTCTCGTCATGCAACGCCAGGTTGCGGATGATCAGCTGGTTCTCCACCCGTTCCGGGCGCAACACACGGATGCGGTATGGGGTGGAAGGGGTGATGGCATAAGCCTGCTCGAGGAGCAAAGAGCCTCTGGCGAGGTGAGGGATGGGGCGTGTGGTGACCAGGATGTGGGCAAAGAGCGGAGGATTCTCGAAGGCCTGGCTCTGATTGCTGAAGCTGCCGCAGAGTTGGCGCAGCAAGCGGGCGTAGGCGGAGGTGGCCATGGGGGGCTACACACCGTGGAGGCGAAGACGAAACTCTCCCACCTCACGGGCTGTCGTCGCATCCTTCTGGGCGAAGGGGTGGTCTGCCAGTTGGGCCAGGATCCTCTCCAAGGTGTCAGACCGACTGAGGGCCTGAGAGCCTGGCTGACGGATCAGGAGGCGCCAGGCCTCATCAAAGGCCATGGCAAAGCTATCCGCATTGCCGTACTGCCTCTGGGATGCAGACGCATTGGCAGGGGGTTGTGGCATCACGCACTCCGGCAGGGCGCTCGACAACGATAAGAAGCTGCCCAAATGCCAGGACCCAGATTTGAACTGGGGACACGGCGATTTTCAGTCGCCTGCTCTACCAACTGAGCTATCCCGGCCTGTCGCTCTCGCGACTTTGGGATCTTAAATCACCGCTGAGAGCCTGACGGCTCCCTGGGGTGCGTGCCAGGCAGATCACCCCCTCCACCCGCCAACCGCCCCCCTGCAAAGCCTTTGTGGCATGGAGGGCGGTGGCCCCGGTGGTGAGGATGTCATCCACAAGAAACACCGGGTGCTGCCTGGCCTCCTTGGGATGGGGCCTGCGGGCGCAGGTGAAGGCACCCCGTTGATTCTCCTGACGCATGGCCCGCCCGAGATGGTGTTGACCCAACACAGGCCGGGAACGTTGCAGCAGTGCTGCGCTGCCGAAGCCCCATTCCGTTCGGCCAAGTCTGCAGATCAGGGGAGGCAGGGGATTGGCCTGTCGTTTCCAACTGGGCACCGGCACCAACAGGGGAGAAAGGTGGGCCGGAAAGGTTGGAAGCCCCACGGCCTTGAGCAGGGCGGCAATGCTGTCGGGGTGGGGATGCTGGCGCAGGCCCAACAGCATCCGGCGATAGGCACCCAGATAGTGACCGGCGGCCCACCAGTGCAGGGGGTTGGACCCTGCCACTCCCCCAGGGGGCAACAACAGGGCCTCGGCGCAGGAGGAGCAGAACCTGGCCACCAGAGCAGGGGCCGGCAACGGTTGTCGGCACAGGGGGCAAGGCTTGCTGACAAACCACTCCAGGGGCGAAGGCCAGGAGCCCATCCGAAGGGGGAACTGGGACACGGGGTGGAGAGCACACCAGGGGGACTGGTTAAGCCTTCCCAGGGATGGACCGCAGCATGGCCACAAGGGTGCGGTGGGCATCCTCGCTGTCGGTCAGAGGATGGTCAAACGGCACCTCCACCGAAGCCCCATCCACGTCCAAGGTCATGGCCTGGGGCGCCACAGCCACCATTCGCGCGGATTCAGCGCTGGGCAGACCAGCGAAGTGGTGGGCAAAGGCCAGCACGGCGGAAGCGTGGTCGTCATTCATATGACGACAGATCCGATCACTCACAGCAGGGGTCAAGGGATCGGCACTCATGGCAGGGCAAGCAAGGGGTCAAGTCTGGTGGTGGGAAGCAGTTTCAGGCGGGAGCAAACCGCTGCCAGAGCAGCAGGGCCAGACGCAGACCACTCCAGCCCACATATCCAGCCAGCACCACGAACAGAGCCATGGCCAAAAATGAACGAAGGCGGTCGGTCATCGTGCTGGCGTGGAGCTGATCGCCTCCATCTTGCCTCGGGCCAGGAGGGCCATCCCACGGGCAGCGGACAGGTTGGGGCGATTCAGAATGGGACGCCCTAACACCCGTTGCCGCAACCTGCGCCATTGGGCGTTGCGGGCCCCGCCCCCCAGGGTGATGATCCGCCGGATTGGAGGGGCACCCAGCTCCAGGAGCCGTTGCCAACCCTGCTCTTCGATGGCGGTGATGCCCTCCAACAGCGCCTGGAGAAACCGCGCATCGCTCACAGGTCTGGGCTCCAGGATCGGTTCGAGATGGGGATCCTCCACCGGGAAACGCTCCCCCTTCCCCAACAGGGGACGCAGCTGGAGACCAGTGCTCACCTCGGGATCCATCTGGCGGCTCAATTCCTCGAGCATGGCGGAGCTGAAATACCGGCTGAGCAGCGCTGCACCCGTGTTGGAGGCACCGCCCGCAAGCCAGCGGCCATTCACGCGGTGACAGCTCAATCCCTCCCCCTGGATGGGCTCTGGAACAAACTGCTTCAGCACCAGGGTGGACCCCAAAACAGTGATGCCATCCTCAAGGGCTGGATCCGCTGCCAGAACGGCTGCGTTGGCATCGGTGGTGCCGGCCACTACCTGACAATCTGGGGACAACCCCAGGATCGCAGCCACATCTGAAGCCACAGGCCCGAGCACGGAACCACTGGGCACGATGGCAGGCAATGCCGAAAACCAGGGCGCTTGGTCAAGCGACCCCAACCAAGCCTGTCCGACCAGATCCCAACCCAGACGAAGGTTGTTGCCTTCCTCTCCCCAACGCCAGTGGCCCAGCAACCAACCCATCAGCCAATCCGCCTGGTGGCGGATCAGCAATCGTCGATCATGGGCAAACGTACGGCTCTTCTCAAGGAGTTCCAAGGCCCTTGCCAGACTGCCACTGGCCTGGGCTGCAGGGTGGTGGCCACCTGCCTCCCCAAGGAGTCGTCTGACCTCTGGGAGCTGGGCCTCACAGGCTTGATGGTAGGGAAGAGCCTGCCCAAGATCTCCAGGTAACAGGGCCCCATCCTCTTGGCAGAACAACAGGGTGCCTGAAGTGCCCGCAAGGGCAACGGCCCGAATCTGCCGCCTGAGCTCCAAAGGAACGTTAAGGAGAAGTTGGATCAGCCCCTGTCTCCAGGCCTCGGGGACCTCAAACGGTCCGGGGTAGGGGGTGGCATGCTCATGGAGGGTGTCCCCAGAGGAATTCACCAGCGCAAGGCGCACCCCACTGGTGCCGCAATCAACCCCGAGGGCCAGTTTGGGCAAGATCAGCCGTGGCTTGCTTGAGGGTGTGGGCGATGGCGGTCACGTCCTCCCAGGGAAGGTTGAGATCGCTACGCCCGAAGTGGCCATAGGCCGCCACATCTCTGTAAAACGTGCCACCACGCTGCTTGGGGAGGGTGCGTAAGCCGAAGGTTTCGATGATGGCGCCGGGCCTCAGGTCGAAGTGCTCCTGCA
>JBJTQT010000178.1:0-17504 GCA_046075745.1 Cyanobium sp.
GCGGCGCTGCTGCTGGGCCTGGTGGCGCTGGTGCTCACCTACAGCCGCGGCGCCTGGATGGGCATGGTGGCCTCCCTGGGCGTGCTGATCCTGCTGCTGATCTGGCGTGGCATCCGCCAGCTCTACGGCGATCCCGGTGCGCTGGCCCGCTGGTCGGATGCCAACTCGGTGGCCGAAGGCACGGTGCGCATATACAGCACCCTGGAGAACCCCAACCTGCTCGGCGGCTTCCTGCTGCCCACCCTACCCCTGGCGCTGGTGGCGCTCCTGCGCTGGCCGGGGCGGGTGCGGCGCCTGTTCGCGGTGGCCACGCTGGTGCTGGGGCTGGTGGCCCTGGTGCTCACCTACAGCCGCGGCGCCTGGATGGGGATGGTGGCCTCCCTGGCGACTGTGGGGCTGCTGCTGGTGTTGCGGGGGAGCCGCCACTGGCCGCCCCTGTGGCGCCGCCTGCTGCCCGTGGTGCTGCTCGGCGGGGGCACGCTGCTCCTGGTGCTGCTGGTGGCCACGGTGGAGCCCTTGCGGGTGCGGGTGCTGAGCCTGTTCGTGGGCCGGGAGGACAGCTCCAACAACTTCCGCATGAACGTGTGGACCTCCGTGCTGCAGATGATCCAGGACCGACCCTGGATCGGCATCGGCCCGGGGAACACCGCCTTCAACCTGATCTATCCCCTCTACCAGCAGCCCAAGTTCAATGCCCTTAGCGCCTATTCCATCCCCCTTGAGTGGCTGGTGGAGGCGGGCGTGCCAGGACTGATCAGCGGGGCTGGCCTTTTCCTGAGTGCCATGGCCGCAGGGATCCGCCAGTGGCGCGCCCAGGGGCCCCTCGTGCTGCCGGCTCTGGCGGCGGTGGCCGCCTTTGCGGGGCTGGCGGTGCAAGGGCTCACCGACACCATCTTCTTCCGACCCGAGGTGCAACTGATCGCCCTCTTCAGCCTCGCCACCCTGGCCGCCTCCGTGCATGGCAAAGGGGCCAGCCACCTCGACGCCCGGCGTCCATGAATGCCGCGCCGGGCGTACAGGGCGGCGCGAGCCTGCTGGCTGGCTTTGATGCCGGCCAGACCCACACCACCTGCCGGCTGGCCACCGCCACAGGACGGCTTCTGGGGGAAGGGGAGGGGCCTGGAGTCGGCCATCTCGCCTCGGCGGATGGACCCCAGCGGTTTCAGGAGGCGCTGCGGGAGAGCCTGGTGCGGGCCCGGGCCCATCTGGTGGATCGACAGGCCCCGGAAGGAATCTGGCCCCTGGGAGCAGCGGCGGTAGGCGCCAGCGGCATCGAAGAGGGCAGCGGGGTGCAGGGGGAGGGCCTGCATCTGGCTGCCACAGCCCTGGGGCTCAGCCCGGAGCGACTGGTCGTCACCGGCGATGAGCGAACGGCCCTGGCCGGTGCCTTTGCCGATGGGGTGGGGATCCTGGTGATCAGCGGCACGGGCACCATCGCCATCGGCCGCAATAGGGCCGGAGATCAGCACCGTTGCGCGGGATGGGGCTGGCTGCTGGATGGGGCCGGCTCAGCCATGGACATCGGCAGAGATGCCCTGAGCCTGAGCCTGCGCATGGCCGATGGCAGACACCCCGATGGCCCGCTGCGGACCGTGCTCTGGCAGGCCCTGGGGCTCACGGTGGAGGATCCCCAGGCCGGTCAGAAGATCAAGGCCAGAGTGGTGAGCCCCGGCTTCGGGGCAGCAGGTTTCGCGGCCCTGGCGCCGGTGGTGGAGCAACGGGCGGCAGGGGGAGATCCTCTGGCTCTGGCGATCCTGCAACGGCACAGCGAGGCCCTGGTGGACATGGTGGTGGCGATCGCGGGCCGGCTGGGACTTCAGCGCCCGGCGGTGTGCACCCTGGGAGGGGCCATCACCCATCTGGGCTGTTTCCGAGAGGCCTTCGGGGCGGGGCTGGAGGCGGCATGGCCTGGGAGCCGGTGGCAGGAGCCGGCGGGAGACGGCTGCGCCGGGGCCCTGGCACTGGCGGGAGAGAGGTTACGTCGCGCGGATCCAGGCTCCCAGCCCTGAGGTCAGGCTGCATTCAGAAGACGATCCGCTTCGGCCGCCAGCAGGGTGGTCCAGTGATCCACCTGCTCGGATTGGGCAGCCTCCACCATCACCCGCAGCAGTGGCTCGGTGCCACTGGCCCGCACGAGCACACGGCCCTGGCCTGCCATCGCCGCCTCCGCCCTGGCCACGGCCTCCCGCATCGGGGTGCACTCCTGCCAGCCGGTGCGGCGAGCGCGGTCGGGCACCGTGACATTCACAAGCTTCTGGGGATAGGGGCGGAAGCTCTGGTCCATCCACTCCGCGAGGGTTTGGCCGCGGCCATGCACCAGGGTGGCCACCTGCAGCGCCGTGAGCAAACCATCACCACTCATCCCGTGATGGGCCGAGAGGATGTGACCGCTCTGTTCGCCCCCGAGACCGGCCCCGAATTCCTCCATCGCCGCATGCACATACTGATCACCCACGGGGGTGCGCTCGAGCACGCCACCGGCCTGTTGCCAGGCCCGCTCAAAGCCCAGGTTGGACATCACGGTGGCGACGATGCGATCAGCCGGCAGCAGACCGGACTGGCGCAGCGCTGATCCCCAGAGATAAAGGATCTGATCACCATCCACCACCCGGCCGCGGCCATCGACGGCCAGCATCCGATCCGCATCGCCATCGAAGGCGAAGCCCATCTCCGCACCCTCCTCGATCACCGCCTGCCGCAGCGGATCCAGATGGGTGCTGCCGCAGCCCTGGTTGATGCGGGTCCCGTCAGGGCGGCCATGGAGCACCACCAGATCCGCCCCCAGATCCCGGAACACCTCCTCCCCACAGGCGGTGGCCGACCCCCAGCAGAGATCCAGCACCACCTTGCAGCCCTCCAGCCGCCGACCCGCCACGCTCTCCAGCAAGGCTCGGCGGTAGTCGGCCAGCAGATCACTTCGCGCATGCACGGTGCCGACAGCTGGGAGGTCCCCGTACAGATCAGGCGCTTCGCCCCGCAGGCCCATTTCAATGGCCTGCTGTTGGTCCCGGGCCAGCTTGGCGCCGCTGGAGCCGAACACCTTGATGCCGTTGTCCTGTGGTGGGTTGTGACTGGCGGACACCATCAGCCCTCCGGCGGCAGCGAGGCGTCGGATGGTGCCGGAAACAGCGGGGGTGGGACAGAGGCCCAGCTGCCAGACCTCCCGCCCCGCTGCCGCCAGACCTGCGGTGAGGGCCGCGACGAGCATGGGGCCACTGGAGCGGGAATCGGCACCGATCACCACCGGACCATCCGGCGGCAGCACGAGCCCGCTCCAGTAGCCCACCTGGAGGGCCAGTGCAGGAGTGATGGCCGTGCCCACCCGGCCGCGGATGCCATCGGTGCCGAAGGCCACCCCTTCACCCAACGGGGCCCCGAGGGGATGAAGGGAGGCTGCGGCCATGGAGGGATGGGGGCTAGGAGGGGCCAAGGCTAGGCGGGATTGCCCTGGCCCACCAGAGCCGCCGCCGTTCAACTCCAGCGGCGGGGCCACCAAAGCCAGCGAAGCAGCTCCAGCACGGCCCAGAGCAACAGCCCGCCCACCACTGAACCAGGGAGCCACTGAAAGGGGGGCCAGGGGCGCAGCAGCCAGACGGCAAGGGCGGAAGCTGCCAAGGCGAGCGCACGACGGCGCCCGCGGGACCCCGGCAGTTCACGCAGGAGCGGGGGAGCAGCGGGGAGAAGGCGGCGCAGCTGACGCATGGCCAGAGCGGATGGGTGCCTGGTCAGAATGCCACGATCTGCTCCCTTGCCCTTGGCCCGGCTCTCGGTTCTGCTTGCGGTGTCCTGCCTGGGCACGGGGGGCGCCCTGCTGGCGGGCCGGGCCCTGCTGGGGATGCGACCCGCCCTGACGCCGGAGGCGAGCACCAGTCAGCTGGAGCGCACCTGGCGCTGGTCGCCCGATCCGCAGCGACGTCGGGAAGCGGCGCTGCTGCTGGCCAGCCACGGCGGGAAGGCCGCGGAGAGCAAGGGGAACTGGCTGGCCGGCCAGGGATGGGGCACGGATCCTCTGGCGGCGGTGGTGCTCAAGCAGGCGGCACTGCAGCGGGAAACACTGGCCGGGAAGGACAGTGCCCTATCGCTCTGGCGCCAGCTGCTGCGCCGATTCCCCCAGGAACCGGCCAGTGCCGATGCCCTCTATGCCCTCGGGCGCTCGGAACCTGCGCTGCGCGAGCAGCTCCTGAGCCGTTTCCCAGCCCATCCTGCGGCCCTAGCCGCCGCCCTGGAGGCAGGGCCCAGCGCGGGGGAACGGCAGCTAGGCACCCTGCACCTTGCCCGCTGGGGCCCCCGCTGGCCCGGGGCCACTGAAGCGATGACAACCCTGTGCAGCGACCCTGGCCTGAAGGCCTCTGGTCGGGCGCAGCTTGTCCAGGGACTGGCCGAAGCTGGAGATGCCTCCGGTGCCTTGCGCTGTCTGGGAGAGAAGGGACCGGAGGCCGCTGTGGTGGGTGCCCTGAGCGACCAGGGGCGACTGGCTGTGGCCCGTGCCTTTGCGAAAGGCAGCCCAGAGACCCAGCGCCTGGTGGCCCCCTTGCTGCTGGAGATGGTGAGCCAGCGACCGGACGGTGCAGAGGCTGAGAACGCCGTGCGGCTGCTGAGCGTGCAGGAGGGAACCGACACGCCGACCGTGCTGAGCAAGCTGCCATCCCGCTGGCAAACCAGTGCTCCGGTCCAGGCCAGACTGGCCCAGGCGGACACCACCGGTCGTGCGGCCCTGGCGGTGCTGCAGCGCTGGCCCCAGGATCCGGCCAGCTGGGACCTGCAGTGGGAGATGGCCCGGAAGGGGCTCCTGGCGGGCAACTGGGACGGGGTGCTGACCCTGCTCAAGGCCATCCCGGCCGATCAACTTCCCCCGGCGCTGGCGGCCCGCCACCGCTTCTGGCTGGGGTATGCCCAGCAGCAACGGGGCCAGGAGGAAGAGGCCACCCTCACCTGGAGGGAACTGCTGGTGCATCACCCCGGCGGCTACTACGGCTGGCGGGCCTCCACCCGGCTGGGGAAGGGAGATCTGACCCTGGAAGCCGCGCAACCCCAGCAGCCTGCAACCCCGCGATGGGAGCCCCTGGCCAGTGGTGATGCACAGCTCGATCAACTCTGGCGACTGGGCCAGCCCACGGAAGCCTGGGAAAGCTGGAGGGCACGCCAAGGGGGAAGGACTCCGACCGAAAGTGCCGACCTGCTCGTGGAGGGCCGCCTGAGGCAAGGGGTGGGGGATGACTGGACAGGAATGGCCCAGCTGGAGACAGCAGCCCTGAAGCTCAAGCCCGAACAGTGCGCCCTCCTGCCCCAGCTGGAGCAGGCCCTGCATCCACACCGGTTCACGGAGGCCCTCGAGCCGGCCGCCAAGGCGCAGAACGTGCCCCTGCCCCTGCTGCTGGGCGTGGCAAAGCAGGAATCCCGCTTCACGCCTGCTGTGCAATCCTCGGCAGGAGCCGTGGGGCTCCTGCAGTTGATGCCCGCCACCGCGGCGGAACTGGCAGGCGGATCGCTGAGCACCGAGGAGCTGCAGGACCCGACCCGCAACGCCAAGCTGGGAGCCCGGTATCTGAGGGGCCTGATGGATCAGTGGAAGGGGGATCCCCTGGCAACAGTGGCCAGTTACAACGCCGGTCCAGGAGCGGTGGAAGGCTGGCAGACCCCGGACCGGAACAGGTTTCCTGAGCTCTGGGTGGAAGCCATCCCCTACCCGGAAACCCGCATTTACGTGAAGAAGGTGCTGGGGAACGCGTGGAGCTACCAGCAGAAGCGGAGTCCCGCCTGTTAGGTCTTGATGGCGGGATGGAGGCCCGGGGGGAGGAGCATGGGTCCGAGGTTGCCGGAACCAGCGAGCTTTCCGAAAGACGCCCCCCCAATCACCAGGAGCACAAGGAGCGCCACCGTGACCAGGGGAGGGGGCACCAGCCGCGCCCGCACCATGTCCAACCGGGCCAGCAGCACGCTGCAGCCGAGAACGAGCACATTGGCAAGCATCTCCAGGTGGAGCATGTAGATCCCCACCAGGGTGACCAGGAGGAGCGTGGCCACCAGGCTCACCACCCGGCTCGTGGCCATGAGGGAAGAGAGCTGGCGCAGGAGCAGATCGGGCAGGGTGCAGAGCACCACCACCACCACGGCCTGCAGGCACTCCATGGTCCAGGCCAGGCCATCCATGGCCTCGTGCCCTGGCAGGGCAGCCCTGCTGACGCTCCAGTCAAGACCCACATAGGCGCTCACCAGAAGAAGGATGAGCAGCATGGGCGCTCGGAACGGGAGCAGCAGATACCGGAGCAACTCGCTCATGCGGGCTCCAGAGCAAGGCTGATCGCGCCGAACGGGCAGCTGGGCAGACACTGTTCACACACGAGGCAACGCGCCGCATCGAAGTGAAGACGGCGTTGGGCCACAGAAAAGGTGAGGGCTCCGCTGGGGCAGACCCCGGAACAGAGGCCGCAATCCACACAGTGTTCAGGGTCGATGCGAATCTCGCTCCTGGCCCTGTTGAGCCGGAGCCCCTGCCGTGCCAGCCAGGCTTCAGCGGCATCCAGCTCATCAATGTCGCCGGCCAACTCCACCACCATGGTGCCGCTCTGGTTCGGAGCGATCTGGGCACGCAGGATCTTGGCCGCCACATCAAAATCCACAGCCAATCGGTAGGTGATCGGCTGATGCACAGCATCCCGGGGAAAATGGAGAGTGAGGCGCCGTTTCACGGGCCTGACAGGCGTTGAGCGGACCCTAGCAAGAGAGCAAAGCGAGCCGCACCAATGTGGGATCGGAAACCATTAAGGTCGAGCGGTCGATCTTCAATGCACCGGCAGCCATGGGTGACTCCGCCGCGACGGCCTCCTTCGGCAGAGTCGAGCGGATGGTGTTGGCAGCCGTGGCGGCCCTGCTGGCTCTGGGGCTGTTCTGGATGCGGGGGGGGCTCCATCCGGAGGCCGCCATGGAGCGGATGGCTCGGCAATCCCCGGAGCTCAGCACCGCCCTGGCCGATGGGCGCCCCACCCTGGTGGAGTTCTATGCCGATTGGTGTGAGGCCTGCCGGTCCATGGCTCCGGCGATGGAAGCCATGGAGCGCCGTCACAGGGACAACCTGGATGTGGTGCTTCTGAACGTGGATAATCCCCGCTGGCAGCCCCAGGTCGAAACCTATGGCGTCAACGGCATACCCCATCTGGAGTTGTTTGATGCCCGGGGCGAGCGGCTGGGCCAGGTGATCGGAGCCAGAAGCGCTGATGAGCTCGATCGCCTTGGCAACGCCCTGGTGGCCGGGGAGCCCCTGCCTCCGATGAGCGGCGCCGCACCCATCAGTTCCCTCCCCTTGGTGCAGCCTGCTGCCGAGAGCCCCCCCATTGCTCCCCGCAGCCATGGCTGAACCATTGTTCGATCCTCGTTTCCGGGTGGAAACGATTGCAGCCACTCCCCATCCGCAGCAGTGCGTCTACGCCGCGATGCACCAGGACTACAGCGAGGGCTTCGTGGCGGCGGACCGTGCGGCATGGCCCGACGAAGGACAAGCTGGTGAGATCTGCGTGAAACGCCTGCTGGCCGGGGAGCGGGGCCACTACGGACCACTGGAGCATGGCCAGATCGTGCTGAATGTGGGCTGGTTTCCCCATTCGGTGATGCAGCAGGCCCGCACCCATCGGGTGGGCGTGAGTTTTGATGTGCAGTCCATGCGCTACACGGGTGAGCGCATCTGCCGCGCCGCCAACGGCGCCCTCGATCTTGAAGAGGTGTTCTACTTGCGGCCCGTGGGCGACTACGCCGACCGCCAGGGCAAGAAGTATCACTATTCCACCGCGCAACGGGCGATCGATCTCGATCTCTGCCGAGCGGCCGCCGAGCGCTACCGCGACCTGCTCGCGGCTGGCTACGCCGAGGAGCATGCCCGGGGCATCCTTCCCTTCGACTACCGCCAGCACTTCGTGGTGAGCTTCAGCCTGCGGGCCTTCCTCCATTTCCTGGATCTTCGCGCCAAGCTCGATGCCCAGGAGGAAATCCGGGCCCTGTGCGATCTGATGTGGCCCCACCTGGAGGCCTGGGCACCGGAGATCGCCGCCTGGTATGCCAAGAGCAGACTGCACCGAGCCCGCCTGGCCCCCTGATCCCGGACCGCTCAGACCCTCGCCAGGGTGACGCGTTCGGGTTGGTTCTGATACTTGCCTGCCCTGTCCTGGTAGGTGGTGTCACAGGGGTCGCCCTCGAAGAAGAGCAGCTGGCAGATCCCTTCGTTGGCATAGATGCGGCAATCCGCGCCGGAGGAGTTGCTGAACTCCAGGGTGAGATGCCCCTCCCAGCTGGCCTCGGCCGGGGTTGTATTCACGATGATGCCGAGACGGGCGTAGGTGCTCTTCCCGAGGCAGATCACGGTGATCGTGGGCGGCACGCGCAGCTTCTCCAGGGCCACCCCCAACCCATAGGAATGGGCGGGAAGGATGAAATAGGAGCCATCCTCATCCTGCTGAAGCGGAGCTGGTTCCAGGTTGGCCGGGTTGAATTGCTTGGGGTTCATCACCGTTCCGGGCACATGCCGGAAGATCAGGAACTCGCTTGCGGAAAGGCGCAGGTCATAGCCATAGGAGCTGCATCCGAAACTCAGCAAGGGCCCTGTGCGGGCATCGGGATCGGTATGGCGCACCAGGGTGGGCTGAAACGGCTCGATCATTCCGTGCGCGGCCTGGTCTTTGATCCAGCGGTCGTTTTTCAGCATGGAATGGAGGTGGAATCAGCCACAGGCAGCGAGGTTAGGCCGATCCCGCTGGGGAGGGTTGCCATCAGATCACTCTGCGCAGCTCGGTCACCTGATCGGCCATCGCCATCAGGGCCGGAGGAATGGCGGGTCCGGTGACGATGACATCCAGATGGGGTGGGCGTTGCTCGAGGGTATCAAGCACCTCCTCCAGGGGCAGATAGCCCAGTTCGATGGCCAGACCCAGCTCATCCAGCACCAGCTGATCCACCCGCTCCTTGAGCAACTGATCACGGCTGTACATCCAGACCTCCCGCACGGCGTCTCCAATGGCTCCATGGTCTGGAGAAGAGGCCACCAGCTCTTCAGCGCAGGCCTCCAGACAGTGCTGGGTGGCAGGACGAAGCCACTGCAGACGCCCGCAGAGCAGCTGGCTTCCCATCACTCCCTGATCCACCCCTCCCTTCAGCAACTGGCACACCAGCACCCGGCTGCCGAGTCCCGCTGAGCGCAGCGCCTGGCTGAGCACAGTGGAAAAGCTGCCCCGATGGGGGGCGGTGTGAATCTGGAACAGGCCCTCGGGCTGTGGAGCCAGTTGCAGCCTCGGCGGCTGCAGCAGACGCAGGGAAACCGCCGGCACCTCGTTTCGCTGGGGTTGGCCAGAGTGGGCGAGGCGGGCTGTCATACAAAGTCGCGGCAAGGAGAATCCACGCCGAAGCAGGGCAACAGCGCGGGGGGCCGAGGAAGCGGCCATTGGATCGAGCGCATGGGAAACACGCACCCTCCATCAGAATGTAGCGGCATCTCCGGGTGGTGCACACCACCTGTAGCGGAAAATGGCCTGACCCCCCTCAGGCCCCTCCCCCCGGCGCAGGACGTGAAGGGGCGCCACCAGCCAGCCAAGGCTGAAAAAAGTACGGTATGATACAAGTCAGGCGGAAGCCGATCCGTAGTTTGCGGTCATTGGGCCTTCATCAATGGTCGGCACCCAGGGCTTCAGCCGTTACACCCCGACCCCCGCCCGGGGCTCAACCGGTGGTCCACTGCCAACCGGGCCAGGTTTGGCAGCCAATTTCCCCACCCTGCTGGAGGTGATGCCCTCCCTGGCAGGAAGCAGCACCGAAAGTGTGGAACGGGGCAAGACCATCTTTTTCCCGGGCGATCCCGCCGAGCGGGTCTATCTCCTGCGACGGGGTGCCGTACGGCTGTCGCGCGTGTACGAATCAGGGGAAGAAATCACCGTTGCCCTGTTGCGGGAAAACAGTCTTTTCGGGGTGCTCTCCCTGCTCACCGGCCAGCGCTCCGACCGGTTCTATCACGCCATCGCCTTCACCCGCGTGGAGCTCGTCACCGCACCTGCCACATCCGTTCGCCGGGCGATAGAGCAGGATGCAAGTGTGGGCCTGCTTCTGCTTCAGGGATTGTCTTCACGCATCCTGCAGACTGAAACGATGATTGAGACTCTCACTCACCGAGACATGTCCTCCAGGCTAGTGAGTTTTCTTCTTGTTCTCTGCCGCGACTTCGGTGTGCCGGGCTCTGAGGGAATCACCATTGATCTCAGGCTCTCTCACCAGGCGATCGCGGAGGCCATTGGCTCCACGCGCGTCACCATCACCCGGCTGCTGGGCGATCTCAGGAATGACGGGCTGGTGCAAATCGACCGCAAAAAGATCACCGTGTTTGATCCGATCGCCCTCGCTAAACGGTTCAGCTGAACATCCGACTCCCACGGCCGGCCCGGGGACGGGAGCCAGGGATACTGAAGCGAGTTGGGAGGTGCTGTGTCCGGGTGGCTGCTGATCCTCGCCCTGCTGGTGCTGGGAGGGATCCTCTCCACCCTGGGAGATCGACTCGGCAGCAAGGTGGGCAAGGCCCGCCTCAGCCTGTTCAATCTCCGGCCCCGAAAAACGGCTGTGGTGATCACAGCCCTCACGGGAAGTCTGATCAGCGCCATCTCCCTGGGGCTGATGCTTCTGGTGAGCGAACGGCTGCGGGTGGGCTTATTTGAGCTGGATCAACTCCAGGATCGGCTCCGGGAAGGCCGGCAGGCCCTCTCCACCAGCCAGGCCGATCTGCAACGCTCCAGAAGCGATCTGCAACGGAACCGTCAAGAGCTGCAAACCAATCAAAAGGAGCTGAAGATCAGCCGCATCGAGCGCAACCGGGCTGTGCAGGGACGCCAGGCCGCCATCGTGAGTGAACACAAGGTGACCCAAGCTCTGGCCCAGGCCCAACGGCGGACCGGAGAACTCAGGCGGGAACTGCAACCCCTGCAAGCCCAACGGCGGCGGCTGGAGACCGAGCGGGACCGGCTGACCAGGGAAGTGAAGGGGCGTGATGCCGAGATCCAGCGCACTGAGCAGGAACTGGCTGGCGTCCGGGCCCGCATTGCTGCCGGTGCCAAGGAACTGAGGGACCTCGAGGGCAAGGTGATCGCCCTGCGGCGTGGCGATGTGCTGATCGCCAGCGGCCAGCCCCTGGCCATGGCGCGGATCCGTCTCGGTCGGCAGGACGATCGACGGACCTCGATCGACGCTCTGTTGCAGGAAGCGAATGCCGCCGCATTCCGGCTGCTGCTGCCTGGCCAGAAAGTGGATCGACAGATCCTGCTGGTGCCCCGCAGTGACATCGAACGCCTGGATCAGGCCCTGCGCAAACCCGGGGTCTGGGTGGTCACCATCCGCTCAGCCGCGAACATTCTGCGGGGGGAACAACGGGTGCTCGCCTTCCCAGATCTGAGGCCGAACCGCAGTGTGGTGCGCAAGGGGGAGGTGCTGGCCCGCACCGTGCTCGACGGGGATGTGCGCTCTCCCGAAGAGGTGCGCAGCCGGTTGAATCTGCTCCTGGCGGCGGCCTTCACCCAGGCCCAACGCCAGGGCACGCTGGTGGATGGTCTACAGGTGGATGGGGCTGGATTCAATCGCCTTGGCCTGGCCCTCAGCCAGCGCTCTGATGGGGTGCGGGCCAAGCTGGAGGCCGTGGCGACAGACAATGCCGACACCCCGGATCCCATCGCTGTGGAGCTGCGCTGGACGCCATGAGCGACGTGGAACTGGCACGGAGGAGTCGAACCGGACCTGTGGCAGGCCTGGATCCTGGCCGCAGCAAATGCGGCCTGGTGCGCACCGATGCCTCCTGCCTAGCCATTTTGGAAGCGGGAGTGCTGCCCCCAGAGCTCTGCTTTGAGCGGATCCGGGAGTGGAGCCGGAAGGGTCTGGTCAACAGCCTGGTGCTGGGAGATGGCACAGGAAGCACAACCTGGGCCTCCAGGCTGAGGGGAATGCTCCCCCTGCACACCGTCGATGAGCAGCACAGCACCCTCGACGCCCGGAGGCGCTACTGGGAAGTGGAACCGGCACAGGGCTGGAGAAAGCTCGTTCCTGAGGGTCTGAGACAGCCCCCCCGCGACTGGGATGATGTGGTGGCTCAGCTGCTGGTAGAGCGCTGGCTGGGGCACCGCCTCACAAGGCTGCCCTCACGATGAACGCGTAGTCACCGCCTGCCTCCAGCTGGTAGTCGGCCCGGAGCAGGAACCTCAGCAGAGCATCCTGGATCAGGGCCCGGCCCAGGGAAGGCTCGATCGTCAGTTCCCCCCGATCAAAGGCCCAGCAGAAGGTCCAGTGGAAGCCTCCAGCTGTCACCTCACCCTCCAGCCTGCAGGGCTGGAAGCTCTGATGGAGAACCCTGAGCTGGGCAGTGGTCGAGGGCAGGCGACTCAAGAAGGGCGAGAGGATGACGAAACCCTGCCTCAGGATGCCTCGGCAGGGGCACGGAAGGTGTTCAGACGGTTGCCGGCCCGCTCCATCCCACCGTTGCGGATCAGCTCCACACCACGGCACACCTCTGTGATCACCTGGGTGAGGATCGGCTGTTCCATGGCGGAGAAGGGCCCGAGCACATGGCCCACCACCCGGCCTTTGCGTTCGATCGGATCCCCCAGCGGCGCCCCGATGCCGATCCGCAGCCGGGCGAAGTCCTTGGTTCCCAGGTGCTGGATGATGCCGCGCAAGCCGTTATGGCCCCCAGCGCTGCCGGTCGCACGAAGGCGGAGACGACCGAGGGGGAGGTCCATGTCATCCACGATCACCAGCAGCTGATCCGCCCCCAGACCGAACCAGTCGAGGGCAGCCCGTACGGAGCGACCGCTTTCATTCATGAAGGTCTGGGGCATCAGCAGACGCATGCGTTCGCGCCCCACCCCGAGCTCCGCCACCAGGCCATGCAGCTTGCTCTGGGACCGGAAACTCTGGCCCGCATCAGCCGCCAAGCGCTCCAGCACAAGGAATCCCACGTTGTGGCGAGTGTGGGCATAACGGGGGCCGGGATTGCCCAACCCCACCAGCAACTGAAGATCCACCGGGCCGGGAGCCTCAGGCCTGGGGCGGAGGGGTGGATGAAGCGGTCTGCTCAGCAGCCCTCACCGCTTCTTCCCCCTCAACCGCTGGGATTGGTGGAGGGCTGAGGGTGGGGGCTGGATCGTCCTCGGTCCGGAGGGCAGAGCGGAACTCCTGCTCAAATTCCTGGGAGGCACTCTGAAATCCCTTCAAAGTGCGGCCCAGGGTCTTCCCCATCTCCGGCAGACGCTTGGGCCCGAACACCAGGAGGGCAATGGCCGCAATCACGGCCATTTCTGGAAGGCCGATGCCGAAGATGTTCATCCTGGAGGGCAGAAGGAAGGTGGATCAGGCAGCGCTGTTCCAGTTGACGTTGATGCCCTCGAGCAGAAGGGATTTGTTGTACAGCTGCAGGATCACCAGCAGGAACACCAGGAACAGCAGCATGAAGATGCCCATCACAGGTGTGGTGCCCCAGCCGGGAACCACCTTTCCGTACTCGGAATTCAGGGGACGCAGAAAGTCTCCCAGTCGGGTGCGTTGGGCCATGGCGGCGCGTTCCTCTCGGACGGTTCAGCGTGCTGGCTACTGTAAGGGAGGTGCAGACTCCTCCACGAGGTGCTGTCGAGAGTTGTGACGAATGTCGTCCGACCACCCGCCCTCATCCCAACGCCCCTTGGAGCGACAAACCCGATGGACCCCAGCCTCAGCACCACCTCCCCCGCTCTCTCGGTGGCTCTTGCCGTGCTGGCCGTTCTGCTGGCCCTGACGGGGTTCGGGATCTACCAGGCCTTCGGACCACCATCGAAAAGCCTCACGGACCCATTTGACGACCACGAGGACTGAACTGCAGTCTCCAGAAGCTGAGGCTCCAGGGAGCCAGGGCAGTGTCCTCTCCTTCAAGGTGTTGCAGCAGGCCATCCAGCTGGCCCACCAGCTGCCACTCCTTTCCGAGGGTGAGCTGCCGCCGGACGGGACCGAGATTCTGGAGGGTAAGCACCACATCCGTTGAGCCCCCACCCAGGGTCTTGAGGCCCAGCACCTGCACATCCGGTTCCTGGCTTGGCAGCCCAGGGGGATTCTCCAGTCCTGGAGCGGAGCAGGGCCTGAGCCAGAGGGGTTCGCGAAAGCGGCAGGCCTCCTGGGGCACAGCCGCCTGTCGCCATCCCCCAGGCACAGGCATGAGCGCCAGACGCAGACGCTGGGGTCCATTGTCTGCTCCAGGATCCGGCCAGGTGGGTCCCCGCAGCAGCGAAACCTCAAGGGCGTCAGGCCCGGCGGACACCCCCTGAGGACCATCCAGCAACAAAGCCAGGCCACCCCCTGTCCCCCCCTGCACGGAGGCAAGCCAGCTCACGGCGGCCACCTCCCAGCGAGCCTGCTCGCGGGGCGTTCGGGGTTCGGCAGGACGCTCGATCACCCCCCCCGGAGTATCAGCAGCCCAACGGCAGGCGCGGCCCGCCAGGGGCACCCTGAGCCGCAGGAGTTCATGGCGTTGCTGCCACTCGATCCGCCACACCAGTTCAAAGCAGGGGGATCCCGCCAGCAGCCGTCCCTCCAGCCGGACAGGGCTCTCCCCACAGCGACCCCGCCAGACCATCCGGCAGCAGAGGGGCCCCTCCTCCAGCCACTCCATGGGGCCCTCCCAGGTCCAGGGAAGGGGGTGCTCCCGGTAATCAGCGGCTAGATCCCAGGCATCCCAGAATTCCCCGTGATCCCCGAAACGGCACCAGCGGAGCGGTTCGGCCAACTGGGGTCTGCCCTGTCCGTCAAACAGCTGCTCCACCCCCTCGGGGCCCAGGATCACCGCCACCAGGCCATTGCCCAGCCGCCAGCGGCCCGCCTCATCACCTAGGGGCTGCAGGCCCACAGGGTGGGCAATGGCCAGGGGAGGCATCCCGCCGGGATCAGCAGCTCCGAGGCGATTCAGGGTCTGGATCGCCACCCCATCCACACCCGGCAGCTGCACCCATTCCCCCCCCCCGGGGGCCCGTTGAGCCGCCAGCACACCCCCCTCCGGAAGCTGCCAGGGCCCTCGCGGCAGACGCAGGGTGCACGGGGCTGCAGGCAAGCACTGGAGCTGTGCTATCAGCCAATGGCGGCTGCTGGAGGGGCCGGGCCCGCCCAACAGGCTCAGAGCCTGATCCCGCAGCTCACGGCTGCGGCGGCGGGCCTGGCGCCAGATGGGCTCCGCCTGCTCAAACACCTCAGGAATGGAGGTGCCGGGAAGGATGTCGTGGAATTGCTGGAAGAGCAGGGGGCGCCAGTCGGGGGATTCTTCAGGCAACGGTGCTGGCGCCTGGCCTGCGGCCACCGCCAGGGCCTGGGCGGTTTCCGCCTCCCGCAGGAGGCGCTCCAGGGTGCGGTTGTGGCGTTTCTGATCCGGCCGGCTGGTGGCACAGCCGCGATGCAGCTCCAGGTAGAGCTCATCGCGCCACACCGGCAAGGAGCGCGCCAGGGGCTCGAGGCGGGCCAGATGGTCGCGCAGGGGGCCATGGGTTTGGGGCACGGTTCCCTCCCTTCCCTGCCAGAGCGCCAGCTGCTCGAGCATCTCCAGGGTGGGCCCGCCGCCGTGATCCCCGACCCCAGGCAGCCAGAGTGATTCCGCCACCCCACTGGCCTCCTGCCAGGCCAGCCGGTAGCGCTCCATGGCCAAGGGGTCTCCGTCTGTGCCGATCGGGGGGGTCATCAGGGCCAGCACCTCTCGACCACAGCGGCCGCGCCAGCGAAACAGACGGTGCGGGAAGGGATTCGTGCTGTTCCAGGCCAGCTTGTGGGTGCAGAACCAGCGCACCCCAGTGGCGGCGGCCACGGGGGGCAGCCCGGCGCTGAAACCGAAGGAGTCCGGCAACCAGGCCAGCGGATGACTCCACTCCGGAAAAGCCTGGCGGCTGTAGGCCTGGCCCTCCTGAAATTGACGCAGGAGGGATGGGGTGCCGATCAAAACGCAATCGCACTCCACCCAGGGGCCGTTGAGGGGTTCCCAGCGGCCCTGGCGCATGGCCTGGCGCATGCGGCCGTGCAGAGCGGGGCGATGCTTCTCTAGCCAGGCATAGAGCGCGGGGGTGGATTGGCCGAAATGGAGCTGGGGCTGCTGCTCCATCAGGCTGAGCACGGAGTGGAAGGTGCGTTCGGCGGCCAGCCAGGTGTCGGCCACGGGCCAGAGCCAGGCCAGATCGAGGTGGGCGTGGCCCAGCACCTGCCAGCCACCCCCAGCGGAGCCTGGGCACCGCTTCGTCCTCAGTGCCTGCAGTTGGGCCACCGTCGGCGCCAGCACACCATGGGGATCCGCAGGGTCGAGGGGCTCAAGGTCCAGCCTGCTGAGCACCAGGGCCCCGTCGTCATGCCTGGGACTGCGCAGGCGCAACTCCACCCGCCAGGGCCCCTCGCTCCACCAGGCCTCCGGCAAGGGCCAGCGGCAGCTGGTATCAAACAGGTCACCCTCGTGCACGTGCACACCCTGCACCCACAGCTCAGCGGCTTCCGCCCACCAACGCAGGGCCAGGCGGGCGCGCACCACCTGGGGCCCAAGCGCACGCCAAGGTTCAGGACAGGCCAGCGACAGGCGCAGGATGCACCACTGCCCACCCCGCGGCCAGACAATCAAGCCCCGGGCGGCCCAGTCCGGTCGATGGCGGGCCGCCCAGGGGTGATCCAGGGCGCAGCCAGACTCACCCTGCTCTGTGGAACGCTGCCAGAGCGACTGCAGCTCAAGAGCAGAAGCCAACGCAGGATCTGGACGGGTGGGCATCGGCGGGAGGGGCGAGGAGCAGGGTGAGAGGGCGAAAACATTTCAATCCCAACAGGAACAGCCTCTCAGCGGGCCTGCTCGCGGTGGATGCTGCCGCAGGCCCCATAAGATGATGCGGCCGCTTCGGGGAACGCCTGTTCCAGACGCGCCTGTTTCCCCCTGTCATACGCCGGAGAGCCCATGCTCGCCCTCAAGATCTCGGTCTACTCGGTCGTTTTCTTCTTCATCGGAATCTTTGTCTTTGGCTTCCTGGCCAGCGATCCCAGCCGCACCCCCAGCCGGAAGGATCTGGAGGAGTGAATTGAAGCCGAGGGGTCTTTCCAACCGCTCGTCCTTCATGGCCCCTGCCTGGCTGATCTTGTAAGGCCGCCGTCAGCAACCGGGGGGGCCTCCCGAGTGGAGAACCGGCCGACCGACGCCCCAGTGGGAAGGGGCACATGGGAAGATCGCTCCACTTTGCCAAGGTGGGCTGCAGGTGGTGCCCCATCGTCAGTCCCCTGAGCCAACGCCGAAGGACCGTGTGACGTCTTCCGCCAGCGTGCTCCTCCTGATGGGAGGCGTGCTTCTGCTTGGGTCCCCGCCAGCCAAGGCCGCACAGGCGATCCACGAGCAGCCCGGAGACGTTGGCGTTGGCCCCCTTGGTCCGGCGATCACTCTGGAGGATCTGGGAGGGTCCCCACCTCCAGCCCCATCCGCCCCTGCCGCCTCGGTCCCTGATCCGCCGTTGGTGGCGAACGCAGAGTCG
>JBJTQT010000179.1:0-5614 GCA_046075745.1 Cyanobium sp.
TGTACTCCTCGATCGAGAGCAGTACGTGGGCGGGCCTGCCGCGGTCGGTGATGAACACAGGCCCCCGGGTCGCAGCCCGCTTGGCACCAGCCGCGTCCTGGTTGAAGGCCCGGCTGGTGATGGTCACGGCCATGGGCTCAAAAGAGGGTGAAGCTAATGTAGCAATGTTGCTATTTTTTGGGCGTTGAGCCTGCGGTTGCGGCACAAGGCGCCAAGCCCCATCGGCCCCTAAGCGCTGAGCGCCCCTAAGCGTTGAGCGCGGCGGCGATCGCCGGATGGCTATACCAACTCCAAGGCCACTCCTGGATGGGCTCCTGGGTGGCGATCTGATCGAGGTAGCGAAAGCCCATCGGCGTGAACGAGGCCTGCTTTGCCATCCTTTCATCGGCTGGCCACCCACACCCTCCCACCTCACCATAAACACGCAAAGTGCCCATAAACACGCAACAGCTGCTTCCTTTCCGTAGCGGCTGAGGCGGTTCCGTTAGAAAGAAAAAAGAAGAGTTCGAGCGACTCCTCACTCGATGGGCCAGCCCCCCATGCCCCAAAACCAGCAGGAGCTGCCTCCCGCGGTGGGCTTCCCGCCGATGCGGGCGATCGAGCACCACCATCTGCCGGATGCCGACAGCGTTTACCACCATCTCAACCAGGCGGGCCAGCTGAAGCGCTTCCATCCCCTCAGCCAAAACTGCCAGCAACTGGCTGGGCAATTGGAGATCAACGGCGTGACGCTCCTCTCCTACTGCGGCAGTGGCGCAGAGTTCGTTGTAGAGGCAAGGCCCCTGGTGTCGCTTGTGGCGACCTTCTCAGGGGCGTTCGCAGTGGGCGACACCACGCAAGAGGTGAGCGCCCGCGCTGGAGACTCCTTGCTTGTGTCGTCCGGCCATCAGCAGAGTGGCCGCCGCCATCGCCGGCCAGGAGCCACAGAGCCAGCTGGTGGGAGCCGAGGCAGGGCCGCTCCCCTTGCGGGCCTTGACTGGCCAGCAGTGCGCATTCATCTTCTCCCTTCTGCGACACATCGATGCCTGTGCCTCGGTGGATCCCTCGCTGCCCCTCCGCCTTGGCCTGGACGACCTGATCTTGCGGCAGGTGGCCTGCTTGCTGAAGCCAGAGCTGGTGGACGCCCCGGACCGCCAATCCAACCCTTGTCAAGATCGCCGAGGCAGGAAGGCGTTTGATGAGCTGCTCGATTTCATCCGCGCCAATCTTGATCAGCCCCTGCGGCTGAGTGAACTGGAAACCAGAAGCTTCTATTCCCGCAGGTCGCTGCAATACGCCTTCCGAGACAAGCTCAACACCACCCCCGTGCGGTGGATACGGGAGCAACGCCTCACCCGAGCCATGGAGCGGCTGGAGAGCGAAGGCCCAGCCCTCTCCATCGAGGCCCTGGCCCTGAGCTGCGGTTACCGGCAGCTCAGCCGGTTCAGCGCGGATTTCAAACGGCGCTTTGGCCTCACTCCCTCCCAGGCGAAGCGCGCCAGCCTGCGCTGATCCAAGCCGCTGTCGGGGGCATCGGGGGGGCTCTGGCGGATGCTGCGCAACACTCAGCCAGGCGGGTTCAGCCCTGGAGGAGGCGCGCCGAACCGGGCCGGGGGGATTGGGCCAAGCCCATCAGAAGAAGCAGGAGAACCAGATTGGCGACCCCATAGATCAGCCCCTTGAGCGCCATCAGGGGCACGGCAGGGAAGCGTGACAAGATGGCAAGCAATGCAAACACTCCTGCCATCAACGCCATGTAGACCATTGGCGGGATCCAGGTGCGCCAATAAAGTTGCATTCGGCTCGCATGGGTTGCCTGTTCAAACAGCAAGGCAATGGCACCAATGCAATAAACATAGTAAAAAACAGGGGAAAGAATAAACACACTCAACAGGGCCATGATCGCGGCAAGATCAGGCGGCCATCTCCTCCAGCAGGCCATCAGGATCACGATGGCCAGCAACAGAGCACCGGGCAGGAAACCCAGATCCGCCAGCCAGGGCGCGTTAAACAGATGCAAAAAGGAATAGGCCAGCGATGATTCCGTGATGGCACGTTCAGCTAGAAAGCGGTAGGGAGACAAAAAAGATGGCCCCAAGACCAGCAAAGCCACACCCATGACCAGGGCCAGCGAGAGGTCCAGGGCAACAGCGAATCGCCACCTGATTTGAGCGAAGAGATCAGCCAGTCTGCCCATTCGCTGCTGATCAACAAGCAAGAAGGGAAGCATGACGATTGGATAAAACTTATACGAGAGCGACAGGGCAAAGAGCAAGCCAGCAGCAAGATCTCTTCTCGCGCGGTGACACAGCACAGAGATCAACAACAAGCCAGATACCGCCAGGTCGTTCTGCCCATAGACATAGAGCCTGAAAAAATAAGGATTCACATAGAGGGCAAACACGATCAGCCAGCTGATCCAGGATGGCAGCCGATCCGCTGCGCAGCGGTGGAGCAACAACACGCCACCAGCGAGCCAAAGCCAACAAAAAAGAATGCGCGGCGCATTGGGATGGATCGCATAAACAAATGCGATCAAGTTATGGGTTGGTCCGTAGGCATTGGTTCCCAGTTGTTGCAAGTGGGTGGGAGCCAGCAAGGTGGTGCGCCACTGATCGATGTAGGCCGGATAGTCGAGTTGGTAGGGCAGCGCAAAGCTGGAGATGGCAACCAGCCAACCCATGCCCAGCAGAATCCAGGGCTGAATGCGGTTGGAGCGCACAAGCCTGGCGGCGAGAGGGAGGAGGCGCACGGCGCTGGGGGCGAGGGCAGGCTTCACCATGCCAGCGTTCAAGGTGGGGCCTTGTCCAGGTCATCCCCAGGGTGGGGGGCTGCGCGTCCCCAGGTTGGGGGTAGTCTGTGCGTCGCCAGGGCGGGTGGTGCTGCGCGGGGCTGTCCGGCTTGGAGCGACTCGACACACCAGATGTGGTGTACCCCCACGCTCCTCGCAGGACAGTGCGGCGCGGCGATATCCATGCTGAGGGGGCAACTGGGCTGAAGGATCAACTGGGGAGAGATTCCCTGCCAGGATCGAGGTTGCCTGCCAGGATCAACGCGCAATCCCCTGCCTCTTCCGTGACGGCCCCGATCGATGCCCTCGGCTACGTGGCCGCCACGCTCACCACGGTGAGCTTTCTGCCGCAGGCCGCCAAAACCCTGCGCACAGGCGACACCGCCGCCATCTCGTTGCGGATGTATCTGCTCTTCACCAGCGGCGTGGCGCTCTGGGGGCTCTACGGGGTGTTGCGGGGTGATGGCCCCCTGATCGTGGCCAATGCCATCACCTTGCTGAGCGCGGGGCTGATTCTGCGGAGCAAGCTGCGAGCGGTTTTGGCGGGGCGGCGGTAAGGAGCGGCGGTAAGGGGCGGAAGCAAACGCAAAACCTGCCCACAATGAAGTCAACTCACCGCAGCGGCCCGGCGCCCTGCCCCACGCGATGCCCACAGCAGCCGACCTCGCCCAAACCATCTTGCTGAGGGGCCGTCACTCCCTCGCCACCGTGCCCCAACTGGGCGAGGAGGTGGCCCAACGGGAGCAGGCCCTCACTGGCCGCCTGGTGCCCCTCTCCACCGCGGAGGACCCCTTTGTCTGGACCAGCCAGGTGTGCCGCAGCGCGTCCGAGCTGCTGCAAAGCCTGGAATGGAGCGCGGGTTTATCCGGTGGGCTGGGGCCCATCCCCTTGTTGAAGGCGCGGCAGGAGTTTTTTGAATCCCTCCACACCACCGTCTTCAGCATCTCGGTGGTGGTGCAAGCGCGGCGGGTTGTGGGGGCCTTCACCAGCGAAGACGTGGCCCTCAAGCCCGATGTGGCCCTCCCTTCCGATGGGGCTGCCCTGGATGGTTTCGTGCACACCTACGGCGACAGCTGGGTGAAGGCGGTGGTGCTGGGCGGGCAGATGCAAGGGGTTTATACGCTCTATGCCCAGAGCCGAGAGCAGGCCAAAGAAGTGGCCACGGCCGTTGATCTGCTGGTGAGCACGGGCACCATCAGCCTGGGGCCCAGCTTCAGCAAACAGCTGAAAACCATCGCCAAAGACGCCAATGTGAACGTGAGCTCTCGGGTGTCGGTCTCGGGGTTGGCCCAGCCGCCGGTGATCACCGAAGACAACATGGCTGCTTTCGCAAGCTCCTTCGGCACCCTTGCGCTCGACAATCCGGTGGTGCTCTCGTTGCAAACCCAGGGCTATGAGGACGTGGGGGAGCTAAGGGAGGTGTTTCAACCCGTGGCCCGCAACCGGATCCTGCTGAGCGGCGATGGATTGCAACCAGGTTTGCGGCGACAGTGGCAGCGGTTGCGGGAACTGGTGAACCAATGCAACTGGGTGGCGGGCACCTACGACATCTATGGCATCCCCCAAGACCCCTCCCTCGCCAGCCATCGAACGAAGATGACGGCCGACTGCCGCGAGATCGAAGCGCTTTGTTCCGCCTATCACACCTCGCCTTCCACTCCCCTGGCGGAGCCCGTGTTGGAGGCCTTCGCGGCGGGGAGTCCCAAGCTGCAGGTGCAGGTGCGGGATGGGGAGAGCATGGGTGGAAGGGGCGGCGATCCTTTCCCCTACGAGGATCGGGAAAACGCCGTCCGGCGCCGGCGGAAGCTGGCGCGGGTGGGGCTGAGAGCGGGCAACCGGGTGGATCAGATTCGCTTGCGCTATCACCAGGAACCCACCGGCGAGCCGGATGAGTGGATCAATGAGAGCCATGGCGGAGGTGGCGGCAGCGATCTGGGCGACATGGAGCTGGGTTCGGGTGAGGGCATCGCGCGCATCAAAGGCCTGTCTGGCATCCCCAACGGACGGGTGGATCAGCTGGAGCTCACCACCAGCGATGGCCAGCGCCGTGGCGGAGGCGGCGACAAGGGGAACACACCCCTGGATTGGCAGGCGGCACCCAATCAGGTGCTGCTGGGCTTTTATGGTCGCAGCAAAGCCGAGCTGGATTCCCTCACTGCCGTGATCGCCACCTTCGGGCCACTGGCCTGGGAAGAGATGGCTTTAGCGGAGGATCCTTAGCTTCTCCTTGGTGCTTCTGCAGGCCCATGCTCACAAGCGAGGAGCCCGCTGAGGTTTGGCAACATGCTTCCCCCAGGAGCGGGGCTTCGGTTCTTCCCGGCGCTGAGCGGCAGGCTGTTGCAGCGGACCGTTCAGGGGCAGTCCAGCCCGAGGTGGCCGAGCCATCTGCCTCGCCCGTGTCTCTGCAGCGCTTCGCCACCAGCACCTGCCAGTTGCGCCAGGAAGGTGGCCGCTGGAGCATGAAGCGCCGCCCGCTGCAGGTGGAGGGCTACTGGGAGGACCTGGGCGGGGGGGTAGCCCTCACCATGGTAGAGATCCCTGCCGGTAGCTTTCTGATGGGCTCTCCGAAGGACGAATCGGCGCGATCAGACGCTGAAGGCCCCAGCATCGGGTAACCCTGGGCGCCTTCTTCATGGCGCAGACACAGATCACCCAGGCCCAGTGGCGGGCGGTGGCGGGGTGACAAACGGTGGGGCGCGACCTGAAGCCCGATCCCTCGGCGTTCAAGGGAGCGAACCGTCCGGTGATGCAGGTGAGCTGGTTTGATGCGCAGGAGTACTGCCGCCGCCTGAACCAGCGCACGGGTCAGCGTTACGGGCTGCCGAGCGAAGCCCAGTGGGAATA
>JBJTQT010000180.1:0-12235 GCA_046075745.1 Cyanobium sp.
CACTCAGGGCCCGCAGGCGGATGAGGGGGGTGCGGCCGACCGCGCCGGAAAAACCTTCGGTGATCCCCCCCATTCCCTTGACCTTGTCCGGCGAGTGCATAGAGATGATCGTAGGCACTGCTCTTAAGCTCCACGGAAGCAATGGTGCCAGCGATCGGCCCTGCCCCCCCGTCGATGGTTCACCCGTCGCTGGATGCCCCCTGGCTGGCTACCCCATCGCTGGCGGCACGCCTCAGGGCCGTGCGTCAGCACAGCGAGGCCCTGATCGCTCCGCTGCAGCCTGAGGATCTGTGCCTGCAGGGGATGGCCGATGCGAGCCCCCCCAAATGGCATCTGGGGCACACCACCTGGTTCTTCGACACCTTCGTGCTGTCTCCCCACCTGGTGGGTTGGCAACCGCTGGATCAGCAGTGGTGTTTCCTCTTCAATTCCTACTACGACGCCGTCGGTGCCCGCCATCCCCGCCCCGAGCGCGGTCTGCTCACCCGTCCGCCGATGGAGGCCGTTCTGGCCTGGCGCCGGCGGGTGGACAGGGGCCTGGAGGACCTGTTGAGCCAACTGGAGAACCAGCCCCCCGAACAGGCCGCCAGGCCGCTTCAACTGCTGGAGCTGGGTCTGCACCATGAGCAGCAGCACCAGGAGCTGCTGCTCATGGATGTGTTGGATGGCTTCAGCCGCAACCCCCTGGAGCCGGCCTACCGGCTTCACCCGGAGGACGGCCCGCCGGAGCCCCCGGCGTTGGTTGAGAACGGGCCAACCTGGTTAGAGCACCCCGGCGGCCTGCAGGACATCGGCCATGGGGACCCTGAACGCTTTGCCTTCGACAATGAAGGACCACGCCATCGAACCTGGCTGGAACCTTTTGCCATCGCCCATCAATTGGTGAGCAACGGCAACTATGCCGCGTTCATCCGCGATGGCGGGTATCGGCGCCCGGAGCTGTGGATGAGCGAGGGCTGGGGCCTCCTGCAGGCCAGGGGCTGGACGGCTCCGCGCTATTGGCGGGATGGGGAGTGGGAGTTCACGCTCTCCGGCCGGCAGCCCCTGCGGGGGGATGCCCCTGTGCGCCACCTGAACTGGTTTGAGGCGGATGCCTATGCCCGCTGGGCCGGCGGGCGACTGCCCAGCGAATCGGAATGGGAAGTGGCTGCTGCCACCGGAATGCTGCAGGCCCCCTTCGGAAGCCTCTGGCAGTGGACCGGCACGCCCTATCGCCCCTACCCGGGATTCCGCCCCGCTGCGGGAGCGGTGGGAGAGTACAACGGCAAGTTCATGAGTTCCCAGTTCGTGCTTCGCGGCAGCGCCAACCTCACCCCGCCAGGGCACGAGCGGCTCACCTATCGAAACTTCTTCGGGCCTGCCTGCCGCTGGATGGCCAGCGGACTGCGGCTGGCCACCGATGCACCATGAGCCCCGCCAACCCCGGGGAGCTGGCTCTGCGCCAGCCCGATCTGCTGGATCTCCATCCAGAGCCGGCCGACATGGCCCGGCTCGTTCGGGAGAGCATGGAGCGCACACCGAAGCAGTTGCCCGCCTGGTTTCTCTACGACGAGGCGGGATCCCGCCTCTTCGAGCAGATCTGCCAGCAGCCGGAATACACCCTCACCCGCACGGAAACCGAGCTTCTGCAGCGGCTTGGGCCGGAGCTGGCGGCCGCGCTTGGTGGGGGCACCCTGGTGGAATTCGGTGCCGGCAGCGCCCGAAAGGTAAGCCCCCTGCTGAACGCCAGGCAGCAGAGCGCCTATGTAGCCCTCGACATCAGTGCCGAACACCTGGCAGATGCCTGCGAACACCTGCAGCGGCGCCATCCCTGGATCCCGGTGCTGGGGATCTGTTGTGACTACAGCAGGTTGGAGGCTCTGCCGCCCCATCCCCTGCTGCAGCACCCCCTGATCGGCTTCTACCCAGGGAGCTCCCTGGGCAATTTCGATCCCTCCGAAGCGCGAGTGCTGCTGCGGCAATTCGGCAGGCTGCTGGGGGAACGCAGTCGTCTGTTGATCGGGCTGGATCAGCCAAAGCCCCTGGCCAGGCTGGAGGCGGCCTACAACGACGCGGCGGGGTGGTCGGCCGCCTTCGCCTTCAACCTGCTGCAGCGGCTGAACCGGGAGCTGGGGGGCACCTTTGATCCGGAAGGCTTCTCCTACCAGGCCCACTGGGATCAGGAGCACAGCCGCATCGCGATGGCCCTGGTCAGCCGCGGCCCCCAGGCCATCACAGTGGCAGGGCGCACCTACACCTTCGCCGCCGGCGAGCCCCTGATCACGGAGTACAGCGTGAAATACACCCCCGAGCATTTTCTGGAGCTGGCCAGGGCAGCCGGTTGGCGGCCCCTGGGCCGCTGGGACGATCCGGCAGGGGATCTCTCCCTGCACCTGCTGGAGCGGGCAGACTGAGGGATGTCTATGCCGGATGACCGCCGAGGAAGCCCCACCCATGAGCCGAGAGGAACAACGGCAGGCCATGCGCCTGGTGCGCGAAGGTCTGATCGAGGAGCTGGACACCCTGTATCACCAGGCCTTTGAACGCATCAGCGACCTGGAGCTCGGGGAGGGGGCGATCGCCCGCCTCACCCAGCTGCTGCTCCGCTCCAGGGAGGGGGCCATCACGCCGCTGCAGGAGGAGATCGAGGCTCCCCTGATCACCTACGCCCCGGGCAGCCGTCCCACGGAGGAAGAGTGATGGCCGGAAGCGGAAACTGGCTGGATCAGCTGGAGGCCAGGCTGGAGCAGACGCTGGAAAGCTTCCTGCAGGCCAATCCTCAGCAGGAAACCCTGCTGGCGGAGCAGGCGGCCCGGGAGCGGCAGCAGCAACTGCGCCGCGATCGGCTGGCGCTGAAAACAGAAGCGGAGCTGCAACGCCAGGGGCTGCTCCGACTGGCGGAAGACATCCGCTGCTGGCAAGACCGGATCGACCGGGCCAAGGGAGCCGGTGCCCTGGATCTGGCGGGCCGGGCAGAAGCCCACATCGCCACCCTGATGGAGCAGGGACGGGCGAGATGGCAGACGCTGGATGAGCTCGGGGAACGGTTTACGGCGGTGGAACGGGAACTGCAGCAGCTCGGCGGTGGTCCGGTGCGCCCAGGAACAGCGGAGAAAGCACCTGCCGATGCAAGGGGCAAGGACGCCGAGGCCTCAGGACCCAACCTGGAGGCGGACTGGGCGGCCTTTGAAACCCAGCAGGAGCTGGAAGCGCTGCGCCGGAAGCTGCAACCCTGAGGGTTGGCAATCTGGATCAGCCCTTGGGGGCCGGAGGCACCAGGCTCACCCCCTCCGGGGGAGGGGTGGGGTCAGGGTCGGCGATGAGCATGTGCTGGAGAACAATCTCAGGCCGCTCACTGTCCCGCCAACGGATGCGGTAAGCAGGCATCTTCGTGCCACGGCTCGTGGTCTGCTCCACGGGTTCCATGACCCAGCCACGACGGGATCGCCCCTGGGGGTTGCGCTTCACAACCGCATCAGCGTGCTTGAAGCGAAAACCGACCCGCTCGCCACTCATCCTGGGGAGGAAAACTTACTACACCCATTATCCCATTGCGTCGGTCCCGTCCTGGTGGAGGGCTTCAGGACGCAGCAGGGGGAAGGCAATCACATCCCGAATGGATGGGCTGTCCGTGAGCAGCATGGCCAGTCGATCGATGCCGATCCCCAGGCCCCCGGTGGGGGGCATGCCCACCTCCAGGGCACCCAGAAAATCTTCGTCCACGGTCTGGGCTTCCGGATCGCCAGCCCGGCGACGCTCCTGCTGATGCTCCAGGCGGCCGCGCTGATCCACGGGGTCGATGAGCTCAGAGAAGGCATTGGCCGTTTCCCGACCGGCGATGAAGAGCTCAAAACGCTCTACGAGCCCGGGCTTCGAACGGTGGGCACGAGCCAGGGGCGAGGTTTCCACCGGGTAATCCAGCACGAAGGTGGGCTGCACCAGCGAGCCCTCCACCGCCTGCTCGAAGGCTTCCACCAGCAACCGTCCGACGCTGTCGGCGGCATCTGGGACCTCCAGGCCGGCGGCCTGGACTGCCGTTGCCGCCTCCTCGCGACTGGTAAAGGCATTGAACTCCAGACCGGTGGCCTGCTGCACCAGAGCATGCATGGTTTCCCTCCGCCAGGGAGGCGTGAGATCGATCGGCACGCCTTGGTAGGTGATGGCCGTGGTGCCGCAGACCTCCTGGGCCGCTGAAGCGATCAACTGCTCGGAGAGATCCATCATCGTGTGGTAGTCGGCGTAGGCCTGGTAGATCTCCACGGAGGTGAATTCCGGGTTGTGGCGGGTGCTCACTCCCTCGTTGCGGAAGATCCTGCCCAGTTCGTAGACCCGCTCGAAGCCGCCCACCACCAGACGCTTGAGATGGAGCTCGGTGGCGATGCGCAGGGTAAGGGACAGATCCAGGGCGTTGTGATGGGTTTCAAAGGGGCGAGCGTCCGCGCCTCCAGCCTGGGTCTGGAGCACTGGGGTCTCGATCTCCAGGAATCCCCGGTCGTCGAGCCACCGCCGCATGCTGCTCACCAGCTGGGCCCTTCGGCGGAAGGTCTCCCGGATGTGGGGGGAAACGATCAGATCCAGATGGCGCTGTCGATAGCGCTTCTCCACATCGGCCAGCCCATGCCACTTGTCGGGGAGGGGCTGCAGGGCCTTGCTGAGCATGGTCCAGTCGCTCACCTTCACCGAAAGCTCACCCCGATCCGTGCGCCGCAGGGTTCCCTCCACGCCGATCCAGTCGCCGATGTCGGTGAGGGTGGTGAGATGGAGGAAGGCATCCGGCTGGGCGGGATGAACCGCCGCCAGGTGGGCCTTCTCGATGTAGAGCTGAATCGTGCCGCTCTCATCGGCAAGGGTGAAGAAGGCCAGCTTGCCCATCACCCGGCGGGCCAGGATCCGGCCGGCCAGGCAGACACTCTGATCCCGCTCCTCACCATTCGGCAGATCGGCATGCACCTCCTGCAGGTCTGCGGCCCGATGGGAGGGGGCATAGGAAAAAGCGTAGGGAAGATAGCCATGGGCCTCCAGGGCCCGGGCCTTCTCCAGACGGGTGGTGCGCAGCTCCGACAAGACGGGCAGGGAATTCAGGAGATGGGGCCATCCTGAAGGACCGCCGGGTCAGCGTTGGTTTCAGACGGCGGCAGCCAGGGGGCCATCCGCCATGCGCTGGGAGGCGTAGCCCGTGCCCCGCACCGTGAGAATCAGCTCCGGATTGCGTGGATCGGGCTCCAGCTTGCCCCGCAGCCGGGCCACGTACACGTCCACCACCCGCAGATCCGCGGCCCGGCGCGGGGGATAGCCCCAGAGCTGCTCCAGAATCTCGGCACGGGGCACGACGCGGCCCGGATCCCGGAAAAGGAGCTCGAGGAGGCTGAATTCGGTGTAGGTGAGCGCGATGCGCTGACCATCGCGGCTCACCTGGCGGCGGTTGGTATCGACCACCAGATCTCCCAGGCGCAGCACCCCGTTGCCGGCAGGCACATCCCTGGGTTCGGCGGTGGCAGAGCCCCTGCCGAACCGGCGGAGGATGGTGGCGATCCGCACCTCCAGCTCCTTCGGGCTGAAGGGCTTGGGCAAATAATCGTCAGCGCCGAGATCCAGACCCGCCACCCGCTCGGCGATGGCATCCAGGGCTGAGAGAAAGATGATCGGCACACAGGATTCGGCCCGCAGCCTGCGGCACACCGCGAAGCCATCGAGCTTGGGGAGCATCACATCCAGCACCACCAGATCAGGCTGTTCTGTGTGAAACAGCTCCAGGGCCTGCTCGCCATCTTCCGCGCAGACCACCCGGTAGCCGGCCAGCTGCAGACGCATCACGAGCACACGACGGACTGCAGGTTCGTCATCCACCACCAACAGGGTGGGCTTTGGATTCGAGCCATAATCCGCACCGGGGGCTTCTCCAAGCCCCAACCCATCGGATACCTCCTGGAGGGTCTGGGGCAGGGCAGCCGAGGGGGGAGAGGACGGCTGGGGACGATCCTCCAGACTCATGGGCGGGACGCCTGATGAAGAATCGCAACCATACCCTTGAGCCGTTCCTGGGGTCATCCCCTGGATCCTCAGCTCAGCGGAGGATCGGCCGTTTTTTAAGCATTTCTACGGAAACAGACGGGAAGCGAAAGGACTGCTATCAAGCCGCGGGCTGTCTCGGAGGGGCCCCCTCAGGCCAGCGGGCCTCCGCATAGCGATTCCACTGGAGTGCGGCCGCTTCCAGGGCCCGATCGCTGCTGATCTCCCCCAGCATCGCCTGCTGCAACTGGGTATAGAGGATGGCCTGGAGGCGCTTCAGCCCAGGGGTCGGGGGCACGAGCACCCGGGCTGTCTCCAGAGACCTCACCGCCAGCAGTCGGGCCTTCAGCACCAGACGCTCCTGCCCCCCCTCCGGCTTCTGGGCCCGCAGCTTCCGCTCCAGCTCCTGCAGGGCTGCACGGGAGGACGGGAGCACCCGGGCCGCTTCAGCGAAGGCCAGCTGATTCGGGGCATTGGTGAGGAAAAGGGCCAGTTCCGCCGCCTCCTGCGCCACGGCGCTGCCCCTTGGCACCACCAGATTCATCACGGCCACATTGGTGTCGCCCGTGGGACCGCACAGGGGCGGATGGGGTGCACTGACCGCAGCGATGCCGGGAGCGTTGGTCTGAAGATTACGCAGAAAATCCGGACCAGTGGCCACCTGGGCCAGATCGCCGGCCTGATACAGCTCGATCGCCCGTCGATACCCCTGGCTCACCACCTCCCGGGGGAGCAGGCCTTTGCGGTAGAGATCGCTCCAGAAGGCAAAGGCCTCCCGACCTTGTGGGGTGAGGAACGCCGCCCGGTGATCCTCATCCAGCAGGCGAACTCCCATCTGCACCATGGATTCCAGGAGCTCAGCCGAGTCTTCGGGCACCACGGTGACGAAGAGGGCATAGCGGCCGGTGCGGCGTCGGATGGCTTCCGCATAGGCCGGCACCTCCTGCCAGCGCCTGGGGGGAGCCTCCACACCCGCCTCACGGAGCAGGCGCCCATTCGCCATGGTGAGCCGGGTGGTGAGATACCAGGGAATGGCGAATTGCTGACCGCCCAGCTGCCCGGAGGCCCACACCCCCGGCAGATAGGCGCTGGAGGATCCGGGGGGCAGCACCTCTTTGAGATCAAGCAGCCCACCCTTGCTGGCCAGGCCAGCGGCGAAGATCGGATTCAGGTTCACCAGGTCGGGTGCCGTGCGGGCATAGACCGAGGCCAGCAGTTTGCGTTCCACGGAACTCCAGGGCACATCGGTCCAGCGCACGGTCAGCTGGCGTCCAGCGGGCCGCTGGGCCTCCCAGGCAGCGATCACAGCCTCCATGTAGGCGGTGAACTTCGGAGCCAGATCCAGGGTCCAGAGCTGGAGGGCGGAGGGGCTTGCAGAACCACCAAGGCGTCTGCCCGAACTGCAGGCTGCGACACCGAGAGACAGGCCGCCAAGGGCCAGGTGGCCGAGGACCCCGCGGCGGTAGATCAGCGGGCTGGTCTCAACCACGCCAGCCGGGGTGGACCCGCCGCCAAAGCCTCAGAAGAGGCGGGCAGACCAGGGGGGCAAGCAGGGCGGTCAGCAGGGTCTGGGCGAGCAACACATGCAGGCCGGAGGTGGTCAGATCCTGCCAGGTCCACCCGGGCTGGGCCAGCTCGGCAGGATCGGGGACGCCAGGCCCTCTCCCGAGAGGTGATCGCCAGCTCCAGGCCAGCCACTGGATCATGAGGGTGATGTTGAGAAGGAGTGTTCCCGCCAGAACAAGCAGGCCGAGGCTGAAGGGCTTCTCAATGGCAGGGCGCCGCGTGCTCAAAGGACCCCACCACCAGGCAAGAAGGAGAAGGCCCGGAATCCAGCTGACCTGACCAGGGGAGATGGCATCCATCAACACACCGAGGAGCGCGGCAAGGAGCAGTGCTGAGCCACGGCCATCTGCCAGGGCCCAGGGCAACAGCCAGAGCACCGGCCAGCAGGGAGGCACCCCCGCCAGGGTCAGCCAGGAAGGAGCGGCCAGGGTGAGCAGGGGCACCAGCAGCAGGCTGGCGGCACACAGGGGGTATCGCGTGAGCAGCTCCATCAGGGCTGGAGCACCTGCACCCAGTCCACCGCCTGCACAGGGGCAATCAGCTGCACCACGGCCGTTGGTGCCGGATCGGCACTGGCATCCACGCTCTGAATCACCCCCACGGGGAGATTGGGGGGAACCAGGGTGCTGGCTGGGGAGGTCACCACCACATCTCCGGGGCGGGCCTCAGGATCCTTGTCCAGAAAGCGCAGAACCGGCCGGGCCGTGCCCACACCCGTGAGCAACCCGTGGTGGCGGGTGCGGCTGAGCCACACACCCACCCGGCTGGAGGGGTCGGTGAAGAGGGTGATGGTGGCCGTGGCGGGGGTGACGCTGGCCACCAGGCCAATCAGCCCCCCGGGAGCCAGCACCGGCTGCCCGGCCCGCACCCCGGCCAAGGCACCTTTGCCGATCACGAGCTGCTGCCACCAGCCACCGTTCTGGCGCGAGATCACTGGCGCCGCCAGCCGTCGTCCTTCAGGCTGACCTCCCGAATCCTTCTGGAGACCCAACATCTCGCGCAGGCGAGCGTTGTCGAGGGACAGGGCATCCATCCGGGCCTGATCCTCCACGGTTCGGGCCGAGCGCAACCACTCGGACTGGGCTGGTCCTGGCCAGAACGGGAGCGTCAGGGCGGCAAATGCATCACTGACACCAGCGCCCTTGCTCAGGCGCACGCCGAGGAGCAGAAGGAGCAAGCCCAGGATGAGGGGCCATTGCAGCTTCGCCCGGGGCGCTGCGAGGCGTCGCCGACGGGTGGGGGGCATGGATCAGGCGGCTGGCCTGGCGTAGTCAGGAACTTCCACCACCCATTCGTATTGCTTGAAATCCTCCAGGATCATGCCGCAGCCGCGCGCCACGCAGAGCAGGGGGTCTTCCGCCACATGGCTGAGGATCCCGGTTTCCTGGCTCACCAGATCGCAGATGCCCCTCACCAGGGCACCGCCACCGGAAATCATGATGCCGCGATCAACGATATCGGCTGCCAGCTCAGGAGGGGTGCGCTCCAGGGTGCGCCGCACCGCCTCCACAATCACGTTGATGGTCTCGGCCATGGCCTCTCGGATCTCGCCAGCACGCACATTCACCGTGCGAGGCAGACCGGAGAGCAGGTGCAGGCCCCGCACATCCATGGCGAGCTGATCGTGCTCCTGATCAGGAAACACCGAGCCGAGACGCAACTTGATGTCCTCAGCGGTCTGCTCACCGACCACCAGATTGTGCACTTTTTTCAGATGCATGCTGATCGCTGCGGTGAGTTCATCCCCCGCCACGCGAACTGATTCGCAGAGCACCGTGCGTCCGAGGCTCAGGACGGCCACTTCCGTGGTGCCACCGCCGATGTCCACGATCATGGTGCCCACGGGTTCCATCACAGGCATCCCGGCCCCCAGGGCGGATGCCACGGCCTCATCCACCATGAACACCTGCCTGGCATGGGCTTCGGCGGCAGCCCTGAGCTCCCTGCGTTCGCTTCCGGTGACGCCACCGGGAACGGCGATCACCATGCGTGGAGCCATCACATCACGCCCCTCATGCACCTTCTGAAGAAAGGCCCGGAGCATGCGGGCGGCTGAATCCGAATCAGAGATCACCCCATCACTCAGGGGGCGCACAGCAGTGATGTCAACTGGTGTTCGCCCGAGCATCGGCTTGGCTTTCTCGCCGACCGCAAAGGTGGCAGCGTTCTGCTTCAGATCCACGGCCACAACGGAGGGCTCCTGGAGCACGATCCCCTTGCCAGAGATCCAGATCAGGGTGTTGGCGGTTCCCAGATCAATACCGATGTCTCGCGAAAACTGAAGGCGACTGAGGAACACGCGACCAAGGGGAGTCAAGGCGGATCATAAGGTTGGTGCCAGGGAAAGCCAGGGCCCTCCACGCCAGAGTGTGACAACCTGGATCAGTGGTGGAACTGGAGGAGCAAGCCCCCCTGAAACGGGGAGCACCATCACTGATCCACTCACCTACAGGAGACTCCGCCATGGGCGTCAACTCCATCACTCTCGTGGGCCGCGCCGGCCGTGACCCCGAAGTCCGCTACTTCGAATCCGGAAGCGTTGTAGCCAATCTCACCCTTGCCGTGAACCGCCGCAGCCGGGACGACGAACCCGACTGGTTCAACCTGGAGATCTGGGGCAAGCAGGCCCAGGTGGCAGCGGATTACGTCCGCAAGGGATCCCTGCTCGGGATCATTGGCTCCTTCAAGCTCGACCGCTGGACCGACCGCACCAGTGGGGAGGAGAGAAGCAAGCCTGTGATCCGCGTCGATCGCTTGGAACTCCTGGGCAGCCGTCGGGACGGGGAAACGGCAGAAAGCAGCTTCGGAGGTGGTGAACCCAGCGAAGAGGAAGTGCCGTTCTGACCATTTGGTCTGCCGCGGATTCACTGCAAATGTGCTGCTGAGGCGCCCTCTATGGGCGCTTTTTAATGGGTCTCAGTGCGACGCTTCCAGATGCGGAGGCCAAGCCACACGAGAACGGCCAGGGCAGCCACCACCAGCAGCACCTTCACCACCTTGGCCACAGGCTCGATCCACAGCTCCACCCGGCTATAGCCCTCCCCCAGGGCCAGCCCCGCAAGGGTGAGGAGCAAGGTCCAGATCAGACTGCCGGCTGTCGTCCAGAGGAGAAAGGGTGCCAACGGCATCATTTCGATGCCGGCGGGCACGGAGATCAGGGTGCGGATGCCGGGGATCAGCCGCCCCCAGAACACCAGGGCCGTTCCATGGCGGTTGAACCAGGAGCGGGTGCGATGCAGCTCCGCGGGGCTGATCCCCAGCCAGCGGCCATGGCGGGAGAGCCAATACTCGATCTTTTCTTCGTTCACCAGCCGGCCGATGCCATACCAGGGCAAGGCTCCCAGCACCGTGCCCAGCAAACCTGCCAACACCACCGGAAACAGAGCAAGCTTGCCCTGCTGCACATAAAAGCCGCCCAGAGGCATGATCACCTCAGAGGGAATCGGCGGGAAGAGATTTTCCAAGAACATCGCCGCGAAAATGGCCCCATAACCGGCGAATGGATTGGCTTCAACGGCCTCACCGATCAGCTCGGGAAGTTTCTGAACGAGTTCAAGGGCCACAGGCGTGTCAGAGAAAAAGACGATTGACGATTAGGAAATTGATCAGGTAATGGCTGATCAAAACATCCACAAAAAAGGGCTGGAGTACCTCCAGCCCTGGCAATCAGCCGAGGTGATCAGTAGCGGTAGTGCTCCAGCTTGTAGGGCCCTTCAACCGGCACGTTGATGTAGGCCGCCTGCTCGGGGCTGAGCTCGGTGAGCTTGGCGCCGATCTTGTCGAGGTGGAGGCGGGCCACCATCTCATCTAGGCGCTTGGGGAGCACATACACCTCGTTGGCGTATTGATCGCCCTTGGTGAAGAGTTCGATCTGAGCCAGCACCTGGTTGGTGAAGGAATTGCTCATCACGAAGCTCGGGTGGCCGGTGGCACAGCCCAGATTCACCAGCCGGCCCTCAGCCAGCAGCAGGATGCGATTGCCGCTGGGAAGAATCACATGATCCACCTGGGGCTTGATGTTCTCCCAGCGGTATTGCTTGAGGGAAGCCACATCGATTTCGTTATCGAAGTGGCCGATGTTGCACACAATGGCCTGATCCTTCATCTGGATCAGGTGCGCATGACGGATCACCTGGAAGTTGCCGGTGGCGGTCACGAAGATGTCCACATCCTTCACCACATCATCCAGACGGACAACGCGGTAGCCCTCCATCGCCGCCTGCAGGGCGCAGATCGGGTCGATCTCGGCAATCATCACGGTGGCGCCAAGGCCGCGCAGCGACTGGGCCGAACCCTTGCCCACATCCCCGTAGCCCATCACCAGGGCCACCTTGCCGGCCACCATCACATCCGTGGCGCGCTTGATGCTGTCCACCAGCGATTCACGGCAGCCGTAGAGGTTATCGAATTTGCTCTTCGTGACCGAATCGTTGACGTTGATCGCCGGGAAGGGCAGTTCGCCGCTCTTCTGGAGCTGATAGAGACGGGCGACGCCCGTGGTGGTTTCCTCAGTGACGCCCTGGATGTTGGCGTGGATGCGGGAGTAGAAGCTGGGATCCACCGCCAGCTTGGCGCGAATCGACTTGAACAGGGCGATCTCCTCTTCGCTGCCGGGGTTGTCGAGCACCGAGAGATCCTTCTCGGCCCTGGTGCCGAGGATCACCAGACCGGTGGCATCGCC
>JBJTQT010000181.1:0-4021 GCA_046075745.1 Cyanobium sp.
TCCATTCCTAAACCTGTCATCAGAGCCTCCACCACCTTGGCTTCGCTGTGTAGTCTATTTTTTTGTGGTTCTGTTCTGACCCATCAAGGCGCTGCCCACGCGCAGACCTATCTCCCGGCTTACACCACCTCCGGCTCTGGCGGAGCTTATGCAACCACAAACGTTCCTTCTTCCTACGGTTTTTTCTTCGACTACCAATCCACTGATCCCTTGGATGGCTTGGGTTTTTCGTCCCAACCATTTTGGGGCAATAATAAATCATATGAGGTGAAGCTCTGGAATTTTAAGAATGGTGGGGCAAATCTTTCAGATTACACTGTAGTCGCATCTACTACTTTCACCCATGGGATTTCATATCCCTTCCAAGATGGCTATTTCTGGCAGACCCTCGGCCCCATTCCTATGGTCGATACTTTCACGAACGATCTCGCCAATCTTGAGGGATATGTAATCTCGGCCATTGGCGATTTCTCTAATTCCCCTGGAAATGTTCAATTTGAGGGCGGAACGGCTTCGTTTAACTCTAGATTTGTGCCCTCTGATCCATTAAACGGATTCAACCAAGACGGTTTCACCTTATATCCAATTCCTATCTTCGATGGTGGTGTTGGACAAAACGGTTACTTTAATGCCAATCTCTCCACCGTTCCAGGCCCCCTGCCAGTGCTCGGTGCCGCAGCCGGTTTTGGCTGGACCCGTCGCCTGAGAAAGCGCATTCGCGCCTCCAAGTGATCGATCAAGGTGATCGATCAAGGCAACCTCTCGTTTTCAGCCCAGCCGGTCGCTCCGGCTGGGTTTTTTCTTGGCCTCTTGCGCTACATGCGCAGGGCAATGGCTACATGAAATCCATTTCGGCTGCGGTAATGCCGATTGTCCGGTGATTTTTGCAGCCACCAGCCGGCAGTTTTTTCTGTTTGGCCCCCGCGGCACGGGTAAGTCCACCTGGTTGGCCTAGAAGTTTCCTGGCGCGTCGCGGCTGCGGGAGCGTATCGCCGCCATATCCACCACTCCCCTTGTCGTGGTGATCGAGCCCGGGGTTTGCTGGCACCCACCGCAGCCCTCCAAGAGAGCGACGCCGTTCTGCCCGCCGTTCGCGTGAGAAACGGCACGGAGCAGCCCGAACGGCTCGCCAGGCATGCCCAGGTGATCCTGCTGTGGTGTGAGGCGAACGCCCTCCGGGCTGGTGCTGTCTGCCGGAAGGGCGCCCAGGGGCCGAGCTGCTCCCCCTGGTGCGGCGGGAAGGCCTGCTGGCCGAGAGTTGGTCGCCACGGAAGGAGAGTTGTTGATCCGGCGGCGAGGCGAGCCGATCGCGCGGGTTTTGCCCATGGCGCAGCAACGGCGCCCCCCGTCCATGCCGACCTTCGCTGGCGCATGCCGTTGTTGAAGACCCCCTCAGCTGATCTGATCCGCGACGAGCGTGATGAGCGCTGAGCGTGATGAGCGCCGAAAAACGTGCTTATCTCGAGACCAGTGCGAGCCCAGCCGCCTTGGATGCACCAGCCCTCCTGCGCCTGCCGCCGGATCTGCGCCTCACGCCGGAGCAGTTTGCGTTGGTGTGCGCCGAGAATCGCGAGGCCGTTCTTGAGTTGGCCGCGGATGGCCGTGTTATCGCGATGACGCCCACGGGCAGCGAAACAGGCTCGCGCAATGGTGAGCTGTTCTTCCAGCTCAAGCTTTATGCCAAACGCGCAGGTGGATGGAAGGTCTTTGACAGCTCCACTGGATTTCGGCTGCCCGACGGCTCCGTTGTCAGTCCGGATGCGTCGTTGATTCGCCTGGATCGCTGGCAGGCGCTCAGTGCGGATGAGCGCCGCGGCTTTGCGCCCCTCTGCCCCGACCTGGTGATGGAGCTGGCCAGCCCCAGCGACGAAGGGCCACTGGGCGTGAGTGCGTTGCGCGCAAAGATGGCCGCTTATCAGGCCAATGGGGCGCGCTTGGGCTGGCTGTTGCTGCCCCACGAGCAAGCCGTGGAAGCCTGGATGGCCAGTGCTCCCCCTCAGCGGCTGGAGCGGCTCCAGGTGCTGGAGGCCACGCCGGAATTCCCAGGTCTATCCCTCCAGCTGCCTGAAATCTGGGAGGGGTAACGCCCAGTCCTCGCCAGAGACTGAGCCCCTTCAAATGGCGGTTCTTGCCGGTGCTTGATCGCCTGTTGATTGCCCAGGCGCGGGTCGAGGGGCTGATGGCCGTGTCATCCGATGGTCACTTGGCCTGGCTGCGACGCCTTCCTGGCGGGCACACCACATCTGGTGTCTCAGGCGTTTTCAAGGTGCAGGCTGCTCGGCCGCCAAAGGCTCCAGCACCACCACCACCGGGCGCACGGTGCCCTGGGGGGTGGGGCTCTGACGTTCGGCCCAGCGTTCGAGGGCCTGGCGGGAGGGGGCGGAAGGGGTGACGGGGGTTTCGGCCACCCCATCGGGTTGCACGGCCATGGGGTATTCCTCGGGCTCCTGGAGATGGGGGGCCGGCAGGCGCACCACCTCGGCGGGCATCACCTGGTGTTTCCCTTGAATTAGGGCCTCTATGGTGGGGCGCCAGTGGAGGGGCACGGCGGAGAGGCGATCGGCGGAGCGGGCCCGCAGGGTTTGCTCGATTCGGGCGGCGGGCACCATGGGTTTTTCCTGGAGGCTGGCCAGGGTGAGGGGCCCCCCGAGCAGAACGGAACCGGGCAGGGCGTGCTGGCGTGCCGGAGGTGCTTCGGCCTTCGGCCGAGCCGCAGGCTCGCCATCCAGCCAGGGGTTGGAGCGCGCACCGAGGGACGCGGGGGGCTGGGCCAGGCTGGCGAACAGGGGTTGGGGCGGTGGCAGCGAGGCGGCGGTGGTCCCTGAGGAGGGGGTTGTCGAGGCGGTTGGAGCCGCCGAGAAGGCCAGGGGCGTCGCCGTGGACCCCCAGGGCAGGGCGTCGGCCAGGAGAAGGGGAATCCAGGCGGCGGCGGCCACCCCCCCGAACCAGAGCAGGGCCCAGGGGCCGGAAGGCTGGTTGGGAGAGGAGGGGGCTGCCATGGTCAGTTGTTGTTGTTGTTGGTGGTGTCCTGAAGGATGCGCACCAGGGCGAGGATGTTCACCAGGCCGGTGATGGGTTGCGACACGGCGCCAAGGGCATCGCTGCCGGCGGCGAGCACGCTGCGGTTCACGATCACGCTGTCGCCCTCCCGCAGGGGGGGGTTGCGGGGGCCGCTCACCCCCTGCTTGTAGTCGATGGCGTAGCGGCGCAGGGTGGCGGTGCCATCGCGATTGATGCGCACCAGCTCCACGTTGTTGCGGTTGGCCCGCATGGCGGTGGGGCCTCCGGCGGAGAGGATCGCCTGGATCAGGGGGGTGCCCGCGCGGAGCGCGACGCGGCCGGGGTTTTTCACCTCCCCCACCACGTTCACGTTGATGGTTTCCGGGGAGAGGTTGGCGGCGGCCAGCTCGAGCACCTCATCGGGGGGTGGGGCTGGGGAGCGGCCGATCACGATGGTGTCGCCATCGAAGAGGAAGGGGTTCTGGCGCTTGTCGCCCTGTTGCAGCAGGGCCACCAAATTGAGCTCTGTTTCCCGCAGCTGGCTGGTATCGCCAGGGAGTCGGCGTCGCAGGCGCACATCGGTGAGGTTGGCATTGAGGGTGATGCCCCCCGCCTTCTGCAGGGCATCCACCACCGTGGGCAGCCCGCTGATACTCGTGCTGGGGCCCCCTTCCGTTTGCGAGGTTTCGCTGGTGGTGAGCGAATACAGCCCGGGCCGCTCCACCTCCCCCACCAGCGCCACCCGGATCGGCCTTGGGGTGATCACCTTCAGCAGCAGCTGCGGCCGCAGCAGCTGGCGCCTGTAGAGCGCCGTAAGCCAGCTCGTGGCTTGGCCAATGCTGAGCCCCGTGAGCCGCACACTGCCGATCAGCGGCAGGGCCGCACTGCCATCGTTGAGCACATCCACCGGGCCCGACAATTCCGGCGCATCAAACAGCTTCAGATCGAGGCGATCGCCGGGGCCCAGCAGATACACATCCTCTTGCACAGTCGCCGGCGCCTGCGGAGCCGGCATCGCCTG
>JBJTQT010000182.1:0-6250 GCA_046075745.1 Cyanobium sp.
ATTTTTTGACCACTGGTGGACTCGCAGAGCTCGCAGCCATCGTTGAATCAAGGATGCCCGCGAGCGATCTGAGTTCGGCACGAGCGCCACGTGAGAGGGCAGCCGAGAGGTCAGCGAGGGCTGCCCTGCAATCGCGTATCCCGCGCGGCACGACTCCCAAACCGGCAGATCCGCGGCGGAGTCACCCACATAGTCATACCCCTTCACCCCGAATCGTTCGACAAGAATGGTCTGCTTATGAGCGCCTTTAAGATTGATCTTCTCTGAGGTGGCGATTACTTCATCAAATAGTCCCAGGTGATCGGCGACCTGCTGTGCCCAGGCGAAGGGTGATGCCGTCGCAAGGATGATGCGGGTTCCCGATTTTCTATGCTCGATGAGGCGGTGGTGGGCCAGCCGCTGCTGAACGGCCAGCCGGGCCCGATCTCCATCGATGTGCCCTTGCCTGCCCTCACCATCAAGCGGGGGCTGCCGATCGAAATCGAGCCCCTGGCGGATCTGATCGGTGATCTGCTGGTGCGGGATGGGCTGATTAATGCCTATGTGCTGGCCTCCCTCCCCCCGGTGGCGGTGGAGTGGCGGGTGATCGACTGGGCCGGCCGGAGCGTGCCGGAGGACGGGCTGGCGGAGCTGCGGCGGCTGAATCCGGAGCTGGGGCTGGCCTATCCGCTGGAGGAGGCAACGCTGGATCTGCGCCCCCTGGCCGGCGCACCGGGGAAGCAGTTGCTGGCCTGCACCCGGCGGGTGGTGGTGGAGGGCTGGATCCAGGTGTTTCACCAGGCGGGCACGAATCTGGATCGGCTGGCCTGCCCGCAAACCTGCCGATTGGCGGCGCTGCAGGGCCCGCTGGAGGGCATCCCGGCGGGCACCCTGGTGCTGCTGGTGACAGCCTCACCGCAAGGAGGGCAGCTGATAGCGATCCGCGATGGGGTGCCGTTGTTCGAGTGGCCCCTGCCCGCCGAAGCAGGGGCGAAGGTGGCGGAGGTGCAGCGCTGCCTGGCGTTTCTGCGGCGGGAGTTCGCGGATGTGCGCAGGGTGCAGCTGCTGCTGGATGGGGAGCTGGCGGAGCAGGAGGCACTGGAGGCGGCGCTGGATCTACCGGGCCAGCAGGTGGATTGCGCACCCTTCGGCTCGCTGGTGATGCAGGGGCTGGCGATTCCGGAGATCACGCCATGAGCAGGCCATGAAGAAGTTTCTGGAGAGCCTGAATCAGCCGCTGAAGCTGCCCTTCGGCGGAGGGGGGAGCCAAAGCGGCGCTGCGAAACCAGCCGCAGGTGAAAAGGCGCAGATGCTGGAGGCGGGCTGGACGCCACCGCTGGATCTGTTGCGGGAGCGGCGGCGGGAGCTGGAGCTGGAGCCGGTGTCGGGGTTGCTGCTGAAGCGGCCGGCGTTGTTCCGGCGGGGGCTGGTGGGGGGTGGCCTGCTGGTGGGCGCCAGCCTGGGGGTCTGCGGCTTGCTGCTGCTCTGGCACCAGATGTTGAAGGCGCGGATGGGGGAGCTGGAGCGCTATGAGGCGGATGTGGAGCAACTGGGCAAAACCCTGGTGGGCCATCGCACCGCGCTGAAGAAGATGCAAACCGCCAATGAGGAGCTGGTGAAGCGGCTCACGGATGTGCGCAGCAGTTCAGCCCTGCTGGCGGATCTGCAGCTGCGGGTGCCGGAGGGGGTGCAGATCACGGCGGTGCAGATGGAGGGCACGAAAGCGATCAAGTTGGAGGGGGTGGCGCGGGAGCCGATGGCCTTCGGGCGGGTGAATGCGATGGAGCTGGTGTTGCGCCAGTCGCCCTTGATCGCCGCCACGGGGGTGAAGCTGATGAAGGTGGAGCGGGTGCCCGCCCGGGAGGTGGCGATCCAGGCCGCGGGGCCCGCCCAACCCGGCGCCCCGCAGCAGAAGCTGGAGCTGCCAAGCGCGGTGAGCTTCGCGATGAGCGCCGATCTCACGCCCCTGGCGGCGAACCGGCTGGTGGCGGTGATGGAGGGGTTGCAAGCGGAAGGGATGGTGCGCCGGCTGGAGCTGCTGCAGCGGGAGGGATTGCTGAAATGACGAACCTTCAGGAGGCCAGGGACCAGCGGGATGCGGGGCTGGCGCCGGCAATGCTGCGGCGGCTGTGGTTCTGGGGGCCGGTGGCGGCGGGTGGCGCGCTGGCGGCGCTGCTGCTGCTTTCCGCGGGGGTGCCCCAGTGGTTGGCGATCAGAGGGGATCAGCAGCGGCTGAGCGAGCTGGAGGCGCGGCGGGAGGAGGCGGAGCTGCTGAAGCTGCAAACGATGAAGGTGGTGAAGGAACGGCGGGATGCGGAGCGGCAGCAGGGGGAGCTGATCCAGCTGGTGTCGGGATCCGGGGATGGGGCCACGTTTCTGGCCACGTTGGATCTGGAGGCCCGGCAAACGGGGGTGAAGTTGCAGCTGTTTGAACCCGAACCCAAAGCAGCGGCCCCCGGTGCGGCGGGTGCGGCCGGTGCCCCCGGTGCGGCCGGTGCGGCGGGGGCACCGCCGGCTCAGCCGGGCCCTGATGGGAAGGTGCCACCGCCCCCGCCGGATCCGATGGCGCAGGCGGGGCTTGAGAAACGCGCCCTGCTGCTCTCAGCGCGGGGCACCTATCCGCAGTTGCTGGCGTTCCTGCGGCGGCTGGAGCTGTTGGATGTGCTGGTGGAGCAGAGCAACCTCGCCCTGGTGGTGGCGGGCAGCGAGCCGGGCAAACCGGCGGCCGCAAACGACAAGGAGCTGCCGCCCGCGGTGCCGGAGGTGGAGGCGAAGGTGGCGCTGACGCTCTACAGCAAGAAGGCCAAGGAGAAGGCGGCAAAGCCATGACATCCACCCCCAGGCCATCGCAGAAGAATTCGCTGGGTTCTCTGTTCTCCCTGCCTCTGTTGTCGCGCTTCACGGGGGGAAGCAAGCCATCTGCGAAGGTGGAAATTGATGCCTCGGGGGCTTCGCGGGTCGATCCGCTGGGCAGCCTGATGAGCAAACAGGGCAGAGAGGATCTGAGAAGCATCACGCAAGCGGCGTCTCGGCTGAAGCTTGCGCGCCCGATGCCTAAGCAGCTGCTGCCCTAGGCGAACCAGAACGCAGGATGCCCTGGAATTCCCTGCTGTTTGCGCTGGTGGGCGGTTTTCTCTTTGATACGTTATGGAATCGAACGAAATATAACGCTCGCCGGGTTGATGGGCAGAGATTATTGCTGCAATCAGCGCTCTGGGGCGTGCTGCTGCTGATCCTCTCCTATCTCATCATTCGCTGGATTTCACTCTACGCCCCAGGGCTTCAGCAGTGGTGGCAGAGCCTGGTGATTTATCGAGGCTTGAGCGTGCCATTGCTGGCAATGGTGCTGGGGGGAACGCTGCCCTGGCTCTTGAATCTGTTTTGGCGAGAAGATCTACAAAATCTCAAGAGCTACAAGCGATTTTCAGATTTCTTTGGAGCCGTGCTGTACCAAGCACAGCTGGACAACAATCCGGTGTTAATCGATCTAAGAAATGGTAAGTCGTATGTGGGGAAAGTGATTGAGTGCAACACTCCCGGCCATCATGACAAGAGCGGTTCTGTGCTCCTCCAGCCCCTGCTGAGCGGGTATCGCTCTGATGAAAATCATGAGCTGGTGCTCACCACGGATTACGCCACGTGGACTAGTCTAATTGTTCGCCAAGTGGAGCAGGCCTTGGACGAGGCAAAGAATGAAAGGGACGTGGTGGCAGAGGCCAACAAAAGGTTGGCTTTTCTGCAGATCGCCGTTTTTACAGCTGACATTTCAACCGTGCGCCCCTTTAATCATGAGATTTACACCCTATTCAATCGGCCAACGCTCCGGCCAGGCAGGCCCTGGGGGGGCATTAGGTCGTGAGCTGATCTGAGGTGGAAGGCCAGAGGGGGGGCTAGTGGTGCAGCCGGCCCAAGGCCTGCATAAGGGAAAAGAATTCAATGGTTGAATACGTTTCAACGGTGGGGGCGACGCGTGCAGGCAGGGCGCAACAAGGGCACGGTGAGGCGTGGGGGGGCTGCCGCAGCGCTGGGCCCGCTGGCCCTGGGCCCGCTGGTCCTGGTGCCCCTGGGTGGGCCGGTGGTGCAGGCGCAGGAGGCCTTCCCGCCGCGGGTGCCTGAGTTTCCGAACACTCCAGGGCCGGTGCGGGTGGTGAATCCCGTGGCGATGGAGCTGAAGGTGCGGCGGGTGCGGGATGCGGTGGAGGTGGTGATTGAGAACACGGGCACAGGGCCCCAGCTGGAGCAGAGCAACCAGGGCGGCAGCTGGATGGGGCGGCTCTACACCGCCAGGCCATCGGCGTTGCTGCGGGGTCCGCAGGCGGTGGCGATACCGGAGGCGGGTTTTGCGAGCATCAGCATCGAGGGTGGCGGCACGATCTACAACCTGAAGGTGATCCCGGTGGCGGGCTATCCGGTGCGCACGCCGCTGGTGAGCGCCGATGGGCGGAATGTGGTGTTGAGCTTCCCGGCGGCGGTGCAGCCATCGCTGCAAACGATGCAGCGCAACAGCCTGGCGCCTGGCGCGGTGGCCAATCCAAATTGGGTGCCACCGCTGCGGCAGCGGGCCACGGCACCACCGGTGGGCGACATGGCGGTGGGCACGATGCTGCTGAAGGATCCGAGCTATCTGAATGTGAGCGGACCAAGGGTGACGCTCATGTTCAAGGGCGTGCCGGCATCGAATGCGCTGCAGGCGCTGGCGCGGTTGGGGCGGTATGGGTTTGTGTACAACACGAGCACCTCCGATTCGAGCCAACAGACCGCTGCCCCTTCACCCACGACATTTCAGGGCAAAACGAAGGAGGGACGAAATGCAAATCCACCGGTGACGGCGTCGTTTGTGGGAGAGGATTTCCGCACGGCGATCAACATGGTGCTCTCCAGCACTGGGCTGCAGGCGAAGCTGGTGGGCAACACGATCATCGCCGGGCCTGATGCGCTGAGTTCGAGTGCGGGAAGCCTGGCCTCGAAGGTGTATCGGTTGAACCAGGCCAATGCCCGAAGCGCGGCCGACTATCTGGCCAGCCTGGGAGCCTTGATCCGGGTTCCCCGCACGTACACCACCACCGAATCCGCGGGCACCGCCACGAACGTGGGCGGTGGATCCTCCAGCGGCGGGCAAACGGCAAGCAATACTTTTTCTTCCAGCAGCAGCGGCACCGCGATCGAGGCCTACGGTGGCCAGCCCGGGCCGTTGCAGGGGCTATCGGGCACGATCGATCGCCGGCTGGGCACGATCACCCTGGTGGGCCAACCAACGCTAGTGAGCGTGGCGGAGCAATACCTCAAGCAGATCGATCTGCGCCAGCGGCAGGTGGCGCTGTCGATCAAGATTCTGGATGTTTCACTGAACAACGACCAGCAGATTGACAACAGTTTTGCCTTCCGCTACGGCAACAACTTCATCGTCAATCAGCAGGGCCAACTGCTGGCCAATTTTGGCGGGTTGAAGCCTCCTGGCTCGCCTGAAGCAGGCTTGCCGGGCCTGTTTGATGGAGCGACTGGGAGCCCGATTGTGGGGGCTGGCAGATTTCGATTGCCTGGGGGTGGGGGAGACAACAGCACATTTCTTACCCCTGCTTTTTTCCCAGACAACCCTGTCGGGGGATTGCTTGCGCCACCAAGTCAGACTCCGTTCAATAATCCTTCCTACCCGTTTAGACCAGGCTTCGGCTCCTATAACAACCCTGGCCTCCCTGGCGTGACCGCGTTCACTCCTGGAACACCAGGAACGCGCGGCGGATTCGTCACTGATCCTGCAACTGGTCAGAGAATTTTCGTGCCACCAACCACGGGTACACCAGCCCAATTCACAAGTGCATCACCCGCCGCCTTTCAATACCCCCGCAATAACTTCTACGATTTCGTCAAAGCTGTCATTGAATCCAGTTCCACAAAAGTATTGGCAAGCCCCACATTGATCCTGAGCGAAAATTCAGAAGAGCTCAACGCCAGCAGCAACCAGACCCAGTCCAGTTCCGGCAGTTCGTCCCTCGGGGGGCAAAACTTCATCAATAACACCAGCACCAACAACTTCATCCCTTCAGTGGGGCGGAACAAAGCCAATGAATCCGCTGTTGTGGTCGGCGAACAAGTTGTCACGAGCTACAACGTCTCCGCTGGACAGAACGGCGCGCCCAACACCTGCCAGCCCGTTCTCGGGGTTGCAGGCCTCACCTTTGGCGCCCAGGTGTCCAAGATTGACGACAACGGCTTCGTCACCTTCAAGCTCTCGCCATCCATCTCCGCTGCCATCCGCCGGGAACCCGTGCAG
>JBJTQT010000183.1:0-5296 GCA_046075745.1 Cyanobium sp.
CGGCCCCGGAAACGGTTGATCAGGATCCCTTTGATCAGGGGGCGTTCCACCGGCCGCAGCAGGGCGAGGGTGCCCACCACCTGGGCAAACACCCCGCCGCGCTCGATATCCGCCACCAGCAGGCAGTTGGCGCGAAGGAACTGGGCCAGCCTCAGGTTGGTGAGGTCGCGGGCCTGGAGGTTCACCTCCACCGGACTGCCAGCTCCCTCCAGCACCAGTCGTCCTTCGGGGTGGTCGTTCTGCAGCTGGCTCAGCCCCTGGCGAATGGCAGCCCAGCCTGGACGGAACCAGTCGCGGTAGTAGGTCTCCGCCTGGGTGATGCCCACCGAGCGTCCCAGGTGGATCACCTCACTGGTGCTGTCCCCCTGGGGCTTGAGCAGCACGGGATTCATGGCGCACACCGGCTCCAGCCCGGCCGCCCAGGCCTGCAGGGCCTGGGAATAGGCCATCTCGCACCCCTGGGGATCCACCCAGGCGTTGTTGCTCATGTTCTGCCCCTTGAAGGGCAGAGGCGTTTCGCCGCGGCGGCGCAGCACCCGGCAGAGGGCAGCATTCATCAGTGATTTGCCCGCCCCGCTGCTCGTGCCGAGCACCATCAGGGGCCTTGAGGAGCTCACGGGGGCGGCAGGTCGGTGCTGCGGACCGGTTGTAAGCTCCAGCTCCCAGGGCCCGAGACCATCTTGTAGACGATCTGGCGGGTGCCGCCACTGGCCCTGGCGTTGCTGTCGCCCGTTTTGTAGATCGGAAACTGCCGCACCACGCTGGTCTCCACCACGGCGAAGCTGTCATGGCCCATGTAGCCCGAGGCCTGCTGGCCTGTGAGCTCGCCCTTCAGCTGGATGGGCTCCAGCTTCCGGGGGCCGGCGCTCCAGGCCTGCACACTGCCGTAGCTGCCGCTGCCTGCGCTCTGCACCATCACCACCAGCTCCGGACGCCCATCGCTGTTGAGATCCTCCACTTCGGCTCCGATCACCCGGCCGCTCAACTCCTCCTTCACCATCGGGTAGGCCTTCAGGCCTCGGTTGGCCTTCACCTGCAGAATCTGGGTGGAGTCTTCCCCCGCGGCCCTCACCTCAAAGGACACCCCCTGCAAATTCAGCGTCTGCTTGAAGGGCGCAGCCAGGGCTGCGCCCTCCGCCAGGCCTAGCACAGCAAGGGTCAGGGTGAGGGTGAGGTGTCGCATGGCCTGCTCGGGGGACGCGGGTGTGCCTTGTTGCCTTGCTAGCACCGCCGAAGCACCGACCCCCGCCGCCGCCACGGGTGCTGCGGCAGACCAGGCCCGCCGCTGGCGGCTGGCGTCGTTACGATCCAGCGCAACAGACGCTCTCCTCTCGCCCGATGGCCGTCAATTACCCCCGCAAGATTCTCAACACCATCGGACCCAAACAGGTGATGGCCGAGGTGGTGAAAGAGCGAAAGATTCAGGTTCTGTTTCTCAACAGCTATCGCTTCAACGAGCAGCGCTCCTGCCAGGAACTCACCGCCCTGATGGAGGCCCTCGACGGCCAGCCCAAAGAGCTGGTGCGGGATCTCTCCCACCACGTGAGTGATGAGGCGCGCCATGCGGTGTGGCTCACGGATCTGCTGGTGGAGATGGGGGAAGACATCGCCAATCCTAAGAGCGGCTCCTACATCGATGAGCTCAACCGGTTGCTAGATATCAGCGTGGAGGACAGCAACAGTGGCTCCACCCATCGGGAGAATGCCCTGATCGCTGCCCTGGCTTCCATCAATGCCACCGAGAAGCGTGGCTGTCAGGCCTTCTCCGCCCACATCAGCGCCCTGCGCCAGGCACCGGCCACCGAAGAAAACCAGCGCATCCGGGAAACCCTGGAGAAGATCCTCCCCGAGGAAGCCGCCCACGTGAGCTGGGGAAGCCGCTGGCTTGGCAAGATTGCGAGCCAGAGCCCCGATCACCGGGCCCGGGTGCAGGCGGCCAAGCGCAAATATTTCATGATCGAGCATGCGGCCTTTGAGGCCGGGATGGACATCACGGCGGGGGCAGAACTGAGGCGGCTGGGCAACCTGGTGGAGATCGCCAACACCCTGCCGGCCTGGGAGCGTCCGGGCTACCTGTTGGAGCGCCTGCCCCAGGCGTTATTGTCGCCGGATCTCACCAAATCCCGCCTCTTTGCCGTGCAGCGGGTGATGGAGGAGAAGCCGGAGAAGCTGGTGGAGCAATTCATTCCCATGTTCTTGGGTGGGCTGCGTAACCTGCGCCCTTCCCTGGCCACCCCCCAAGGGCGGGCCTGATGGCCTGAGGATTGGTCTCTGGCCAGGATGGGGGCATCCGTGACAGCGCCCCCATGGCGGCCAGCGAGGCGATCATCGGCGAGGAATGGAAGGCGCGCTCCGCAGAGTTGGCCGATTGGGCCATGGAGCGCCTGGTGAACCGCAAGGATGTTTGGGGGCAGTATTCGCTCCTGGCGCCCCATGAGGGCAGGGAGCAGGGCCGCACCTACAAAGCGATGACCCTCCCGATCGCCTCCATGCGCGGGGAGGACATGGTGACCCTCGACAAATTGGCGCGCCATTTCGCCAGCCGCCGCCAGCACCGGCCCCAGCTGATCGGCCTGCACGCCGAGAGCAAGGAGGGCACCAGCCGTTGGCTGGCCATCGACATCGACAACCACGACTTACAGGCGGTGGGCGCCGCCGAGCGAGCCCGCTGCAATCTGGCCGGCGCCCTGGAGTGGTGGCGGATGTTGGCGGAGCGTGGGTATGACCCGATGCTTTTTGATTCCAGCGGCAAGGGGGGCTACCACCTCTGGGTGCTTCTGGCGGAGCCCGTCCCCACGGCCCATGTGTGGGCCATGGTGAAGGCGCTGGCCACCACCTGGGAGCGCCACCAGCTGGAGGAGGAGCCGGAGATCTTCCCCAAGCAACCCAAGCCCGGCAGCCTCAATGCCTGGTTTCGCCTGCCGGGCATGCACCACACCCAGCCCCACTACTCCCTGCTGTGGAGCGGCGAGGAGTGGCTGAGCGAGCCCTGGCTCGAGGGCCATGCGGCCATCGATGCGATGCTGCAGGCGATTCCTGGGCCGCCGCCGCCGGTGCCCGAGGCCGGGGCAGAGGATTCAGTCGCTGGCGCGACCAGCGGCGCTCCAAGGTCCACTCCTGCTGAGCCGCCCAGTGGGTCGGGGCGCACGGCGGCCGCCCGTAAACGACGCTTTGCCAGCACCCAGAAGCCCCGGGTGTGCCTGGATGTGGATGGGGTGCTGGCGGATCGCACCTACGGGCGCGGGGCGGAGGATCTGGGGGATCCGATCGCCGGGGCGGTGGAGTTCACCCGTGCCCTGGCGGAGCGGGCCGAGGTGGTGATCCATTCCGCCCGCCTGGCGGCGGATGAGTCCGCCTCCGCCACAGGCCGCAAGGCTGAGGCCCGTCTGCGCGACTGGCTGGATCAGCACGGTTTCACGTATCACACCATTGCCAGTGGTGTGGGCAAACCGGTGGCCTCTGCCTACGTTGACGATCGGGGGGTGAGCTGTCGTCCCATGGACGATGGCCCCCGTGCCTTTGAAGACGCTCTGCTGGCTGTGGAGCGCCTCTGCGGTCCCCCTGAACCGGCCCCCTGAGGTTTCCGTTTCCATTCCGATGCCCCGCAGTCTGCGTTTTCTCTACGGCGAATCTGAAACCGCCTTCACGATGGGGAAGGTGGATCGGGGCAAGCTTTATGGCAGCCGTTCGATCGAAACCCTCGATGCCGACGGCCAGCGCTGCAACCTGGCCACCCTCGCCAGCGACGGCCGCACCCTGATCCCCAACGGCGGCACGGCCATGGCCCACCTCTCCCCGTCCGGGGAGTGGGTGGAGAACGAGGCTCTAGCGGCCGTGGATCGGGAGGGCCACCCCCTGGCCAAGCTCCCCTCCAGCTTTGAGGGGTCCATCGCCCTGGAGGAGACGGTGGATGAGGACCATCTCCTGGAGCACAGCATCCGGCTCACCTATGCGCTGGCAGCTGATCACGCTCCCACCGGCGCACCCACCGGGGCCCTGGCGGCAGCCCTGGCGGAGGGCACGATCTTCAGCTTCCCCTTCAGCTGGCGCGGGGGGTTTGACACCGATCCGGCCTTCCTGTTGCAGAGCGAGGAGGGGGGAATCTGGCTGCTGATCGGCGATCCCAACACGATCCGCCTGGTGGGGCTGGAGCAGGCGGCCGCCTGTGGGCCTGAGGCGGAGGAGGAGCCCGAGGCGGAAGGGGAGATGGGCTCCGAACTCGATTTCACCATGCTCTGAGAGCCATGCCGGAGATCAACCTGTCCGATAGCAGGAAGCGGGACGCGGTGGTGAAGGCCGTGGGCACCCGGCTGCGGGAGCGGCTGCGCTGGGTGGGGCCCGATGGGGAGTTTCCCTCCACCCATCGCCTGCTTAAATCCACGGTGGATCACGATCTGGATGCCCTGCAGAGCCAGTTCGGCGAGCCGGAGGCCATCGCCCAGGCCCTGGTGAGCGGTGATCCGGAAGTGGATGTGGAGCGCTTCGGCCAGAGCCTATGGTTTCTCTCCCGGGTGTTCATCAACCCACAGGAAAAGCCTGTTTATCAGGTGCAGCAGAACGAACTCGTGTTCTCTCCCACCGGGCAGGTGCTTGCCCGCCGGCCCCTGCAGCGGGCGGAGGCCAACACCAATGCCGCCATCCCTCTGCAGTGGACCGGCCGCCTGGTGCCGAAGCGGGAGGCGGTGCGGCGGTATGTGTTCAGCGATCTGATGCAGATCCTCCACATCAACGGCCTCACCTACGACTTTCTGTTCGGCATGGCCAGTGAACTTGCTGCCAGCGCCAGCTTGATGCTCGTGGGAGCCGGCAAGGGGGGCAAGGATCCCCTGGTGTTCCGCCGGGGCAGCGTGCCCTACCGCGGCTTTCTGGAGGGTCGGGTGCAGGGGGAGCGCTATGCCCTGCTGCTGCACCTCTCCAATGCGGAGCTGAAGCGTCCCGACCCCGTTGCCCCCTTGAGCCCATGAGCCCTGCCCGCAAGCGATCAACAACCGCCGCTGGCCCTGAACCCCCTGTGGCGGAGTCAGCTGCCCCAGAGCCCACGGCTGCCGCTGAGTCGGAGGCGACTGCAGCCAAGCCCGCTCGGCGCCGCTCCAAGGCCGCCAAGGAGGTGGCGGAATCCCCTGCAGAGGCGCCCCAGGCGGTAGGGGCCCTGGATCCCCTGATCGATCCCCAGACCCTGCGCTCCCTCCATGGCAGCTATGCCACCGCCAATGCCGATGGCCTGCGGGATCCGGAGTGGCTGCGCCAGGCTCGCTGGCGCCGCCGCCAGCTGGGGGAGAGCATGCGCGCCTTCGAC
>JBJTQT010000184.1:0-11027 GCA_046075745.1 Cyanobium sp.
GATGGTGGAACCCACCGAGAGCGAAAGCCTGGGGGAAATCAACCGGTTCTGCGACGCCATGGTGGCGATCCGCGGGGAGGCGGCGGCCATTGAGGAGGGGCTGGCCGATCCCCTCAACAATCCGCTGAAACAGGCTCCCCACACCCTGCTCACCCTCACCGCCGATCGCTGGGATCGGCCCTACAGCCGCCAGATGGCCGCCTTTCCCGCGGGGCCGCAGCAAGCCAGCGCCAAGATTTGGCCGGCGGTGGCCAGGATCGACAACGCCTACGGCGATCGCAATTTGGTGTGCACCTGCCCCAGCGTCGCCGAGCTGGCAGTTGAGAAAGTGGCCGCCTAGGTCGGATCGGAGACTTTCCATGAGGGCCTTGGTGGTGCATCATTTCCGCACATGTTTTCGGGTGGTCGGTCATCCCTCCCATCCGCAAACGATTTCCACCCCAGATCCATGGACGGCAACGGTGTGATTCCCTCCGGGATGAGCCAACGGGTTGAGGGAACCAATGTGGTTCGCGTCGCTTTCGGCGTGCGGCGTGCGCGTCGCTCCCGACCCATGCGACCTGACCACTGGGCCACCCTGGTGCTGCCTCTTCAGGCGGGTGGTGGTGGTCTTCCTCCGATGCCACCCCATGCGGCCTGATGGCTTGAGCCCTAGGGTGAGGCCAAATTACGAAAGCGGGTGAATTGGGGCTCAAACAATAATTTGCAGGTGCCGACCGGGCCATTGCGATGCTTGGTGATGATCACCTCCGTGATGCCTCTGTCGGGAGTGTCAGGGTTGTAATACTCATCTCTGTATATCATCATCACCAGATCAGCATCCTGCTCAATCGAGCCGGATTCCCTCAAATCACTTAACATTGGGCGTTTGTTGGTGCGCGACTCAACCCCCCGGCTGAGTTGGGAGAGGGCCATCACGGGCACGTTCAGTTCCCTGGCTATGCCTTTGAGGCTGCGAGTGATGCGTGAGAGCTCTTGCACGCGGTTGTCGGAGCCACCGCCCTCCATGAGTTGCAGATAATCAATCACCACCAGCCCGAGTTCTTTGCCCGTTTCGGCCATCAGGCGCCGGCAGAGAGAGCGCATTTCCAGCACGCCTGCATTGGGCTTGTCGTCGATGTAGAGCGGTAGCTTGCTCAGCTCGCTGATGCCAGTGCCCAGCAGGGGCCACTCCTCCTGGTGCAAGCGGCCGGTGCGCAGCCGGCCGCTCTCGATGCCCACCTCCATCGACAGCAGCCGGTAGGTGAGCTGCTCCTTGCTCATCTCCAGGCTGAAGATGCAGACCGGCAGATCATGGAGCTGGGCCACGTTGCGGGCAATGTTCAGCACGATGGAGGTTTTCCCCATCGCCGGCCGACCCGCCACGATCAGCAGATCGCTGCGCTGCAGCCCCTGGGTCATGGCGTCCAGGTCGTAGAAGTTCACCGGCAGGCCCGCCAGGGCCGTGCCAAGGGATCGGGTTTCGATCTCCTCAAAGGTGCGAGTGAGAATCTCGGCCGTTGGGGTGAGTCCCTGGCTGGGCTTCTCCTGGCTGATGGCAAAGATCTTCTGCTCCGCCTCATCGAGCACCTGCTCCATGGGCTTGCCCTGATCAAACCCCAGCTGGATCACCTCATTGCCTGAGCGGATCAGCCGGCGGCGCAGGTATTTGTCCATCACCAGGCGCGCCACCTGGTCGATCGATGCGGTGGAGAGAGTGCGATCCACCAGCTCCAACAGCCGGGTTGAGCCCCCCACCTTCTCCAGCTGGCCCGTATCCGCCAGCCAGGCGGCCATGGCGGTGAGATCGGTGGGCTTGCCCTGGCTGTGGAGCATCAGGGCCGTGCGGTAGATCTCCCGATGGGCTCCCAGATAGAACGCTTCTGGCTGGAGCACATCCGCCACCCGGCCGATGGCATCGGGATCCAGGAGGATGCCGCCAAGCACCGCCTCTTCCGCCTCCAGGTTCTGGGGCGGAACGGACTCCGGAAGCGCTTCGAAGTCTCCAGCGCGGCTCCCACTCTCCTCCCTGGGGGAGACAGTCCGACGGGTGCTTCCCCCTCCTGGGGCAGGGACAGGAGCTCCTGTCAGAGGCACACTCACCATCAGGGGGTCTCCTAGAGCCGCGGGGGGCAGTCCATCAGCCAGCGAGCAACGCCGGAGCGATGTTGGCTGAAGGGAATTCATCATCCCTCCCGCGCCGGCCGATTGCCAGGGCCCCTTGGCATCAAAACCAGCGCTGGACGGGTGGCGAAAAGGGGGAGAGGGGTCTCCAATGGGGAGACGGCAGATCCCAGGTCATGCAGCTGCATTCCACCATTGTCTGGGGTCTCACCTTCCTCACGATCATCCTGGGCCGGTATTTTCTGATGGCTGGCCTCACCTACTGGTGGCTGTATGTGCACCGCCCAGCAGAGCGCACAGTGCGGAGGCCTTCAGCCCAGGCGATCGCAACAGACATCCGGCTATCGGTCCATTCCGCAGCGGTGTTCGCAGTGGCCTCCGCGGCGGTTCTCCACCTGCAGGCCCTCGGATACACCCGTCTCTACAGCGCGCCTGATCAACACGGCCTGTGGTACCTGGGAATCAGCTATGGGCTCGTGCTGATCCTGCAGGACGGATTCTTCTACGCCACCCATCGCCTCAGCCATTATCCGGCCCTCTTCCCGTGGATGCACCGCGGCCACCACCGCTCCGGCCAGCCCACCCCCTGGACATCCTTCGCCTTCGATCTGCCAGAAGCCCTGCTGCAGGCCCTCTTTCTGGTGCTGATCGTGATGGTTGTGCCACTGCACCCGATCACCCTGCTGGCGGTGCTCACAACGATGACGGTCTGGGCCATCGTGAACCATCTGGGGCTGGACCATCTGCCCCGATGGTTTCCCCATCACTGGTTCGGGCGGTGGCTGATCGGACCGGCCCACCATTCGCTTCACCACCGCCACGGGGATCGCCACTTCGGGCTCTACTTCACCTTCTGGGACAGGGTTCTGGCCACCGAAGACAGCCGTTATGGAGCCACACTCAGCCCGTTCCCTGGTCCAGGGGTTCTGCCAGTCCCGCCAGGGGGATCGATTCTTGATGGAGGCGCTCCAGCAGCCGCAGCCGGAGTTCCGATCCCGCAGGGCCCTGGGCCCCAGCCTCAGTGACCAGAAGCACAGCCACGGTGAGCCCACCGGCACCCTCGGCCGTGATGCCGCGGAGCTGGGGATCGTCCAGGAGGAGGGATTTCCAGGTTGGATCAGCCGCAAAAGCCTGCAACTCAGCACGGATCAGCTCCAGGACCCGACGCAGATCGCCACAGTTGGGGGCCAGGGTGAGCACTACCTCCACGCCGGAACGAAGCTTGGTGTGGTTGACCACCGCGGCGCAGCTGCTGTTGGGAAAGATCGCCGAGCGCTGATCCCCGCAACGCAACTCCGTGCTGAGCAGCCCCAGATCGGCCACCACCCCGCAAACATTGTGGATTTCCACGGTGTCGCCGATGGCGAAATGATCACCGAGGAGAATCGTCAGCCCGCTCACAAAATCCCGCAGGAGGCCCTGAAAAACAATCGCCAGGGCGCCCAGGAGCGCACCTCCAGCCAGAAGCACCCGTCCTGAGAGCTCCCTCACCCCAGGCACATCGACAAGGATCCACATGGCCGCAGCCAGCAGGCAAGCGAGATTCACCACCCGGCGGAGCACATGCAGAAGGCTCCTGTAGCGCTGTTGGCGCCTGTTGCGGTTGGCGGCGGGCAGGCTCACCTGGCTCACCCACTGCCGCAGCCAGAGCCCCAGCAAGGTCTGGACCCCCAATCCCAGAAGCCACAGCGTGATCAACTTGGCGGCGATTCCCCAGGGCTGCAGGAGCAGATCCAGGGCCGTTGGCATCTGGCCAGGCACCGCCAGCACGGCCACCCCCACCATGGCGAACAACAAAGCGGAGAAGCCAAGGAACAGCCCGAGGCTGAGGCCGTGCATCCCCTGGATCGCCAAGCTCTGCAGCCACCCCAGATGCTCGATGCCAAAACGCTCCTCCAGCCGTCCTGCTAGGCGGCGACACCCGCGCCACAGCCAGAGCGTGAGGCCAAGGAGGGCCAGCAACAGCATCTCCCCCAGAACCACATGGGCCAGGCGACTGCGCAAGGCCTCGGGCTGCATCAGCTGGCGGGCCAGGCGCAGGCGCTGCTGCAGAACCCCCCGCCATTGCTCCGCTAGAGCACTGTTGCTCAGGCCGTTGAGGCGAGCATCCTCCGGGGTCACCGTGAGCAGGGGCAGGGGCTGGGGACGCCCAATCACCCAGGCCTCCAGTCGGTGCAATCCGCCGGCATCCTCCACCACCTCCACCGAAACGGCATCGGGTGGGCCAAGGAGGGAGCGGTTGGCCAATCCGCAGGCGATGTCAGGCATCCCGCGCACCAGGAAGCGGTGCACCAGGGCCTCAGCCAGCGCCTCACCACTGGTACAGAGGTTTCTGGCGCGGTACAGCATCGAAAGATTCCCTTCAATCACCTGGGCGCGAGTGGTGGCATCGGGGCCCGTGCCACTGAGGACGGGTGCGGCAACGGTGATCACGGGTACACCCAGGATTCTCACCTTGCCCAGTTGATAGGCCCCCTGACTGGCGAGGGGTTGGGTGGGAAGTGGTGGCGGAACCGCAGACGGCGCTGTTGGAGACTGCGATGGTGCCTGGCCGGAGGGACCCGCAGCACGACCTGGCGCTGACGCTGCAGCCAACATCAAGGCGACCCCGAGGAGGAGGGACAGCACTCGCTGAGCCAGTCCCCAACGCTTGCGTCCCATCCGAGCAAAGCCTCCCTTAGGGCTCACCGTAAGCAGCCCATCCCCTTCAGGCACCCGCGACCTAGCCTCAGACCATGGCTTCCGCCCTCACCCCCGCTGCTCCAACACCCACCGAAACCTTCGAGCTGATCGTGGTCGGAGGCGGTCACGCCGGCTGCGAAGCGGCGCTGGCGGCAGCCCGCCTGGGCATCCACACGGCACTCTTCACCCTCAATCTCGATCGCATCGCCTGGCAGCCGTGCAATCCAGCCGTTGGCGGACCCGCCAAGAGCCAGCTGGTGCATGAAGTGGATGCCCTCGGCGGGGTGATCGGCCGGCTGGCGGATGCCACCGCCCTGCAGAAACGGGTGCTCAACGCCAGCCGAGGCCCGGCGGTGTGGGCCCTCCGCGCCCAGACCGACAAACGGCTCTATGCCCGGCAGATGCTGCAGCTGCTGCAGCACACCCCCAACCTCGCCCTCCGCGAAGCGATGGTCACGGGGCTGACCATCGACGGAGACACCGACGGGGGAGGCGACCGTTGGGAGCCCTCCCAGGGCCCGGCGGCACGAATCACGGGGGTGCGCACCTACTTCGGAAGTGTGTATGGGGCTCAGGCAGTGATCCTCACCACCGGAACGTTTCTTGGGGGGCGGATCTGGGTGGGACACCACTCCATGGCGGCGGGGCGGGCAGGAGAACAGGCGGCCGAAGGCCTCACCGAAGCCCTTCAAGCCCTTGGCTTCACCACCGACCGCCTGAAGACCGGCACCCCGGCGCGGGTGGATCGGCGCAGCGTGGCACTGGATCGGCTGGAAGAGCAGCCAAGCGATGCCCACGACCGCTTCTTCTCCTTTGATCCAGCCGCCTGGGTGAGCAGCGAACCCATGAGCTGCCACATCACCCGCTCCACCGCCGCCACACACCAACTGATCCGGGACAACCTGCACCTCACCCCGATCTACGGAGGGGTGATCGACAGCAAAGGCCCCCGCTACTGCCCCTCGATCGAGGACAAGATCGTGCGCTTCGCCGAGAAGGAGAGCCATCAGATCTTCCTCGAGCCCGAAGGGCGCGATACCCCTGAGCTCTACGTGCAGGGCTTCTCCACCGGGCTGCCGGAGGCGTTGCAACTGGAGCTGCTGCGCACCCTGCCGGGCCTGGAGCAATGCGTCATGCTGCGGCCCGCCTACGCCGTGGATTACGACGTGCTCCCGGCCACCCAGTTGCTGCCCACCCTGGAAACCAAGCGGGTGGCTGGGCTGTTCAGCGCCGGCCAGCTCAACGGCACCACGGGCTACGAGGAAGCCGCGGCCCAGGGGCTCGTGGCCGGTGTGAATGCCGCCCGGCGCCTGCGGGCTCAAGAGCCGGTGCTGTTTCCCCGGGAGGGCAGCTACATCGGCACCCTCGTGGATGACCTGGTGAGCAAGGATCTGAAGGAGCCCTATCGGGTGCTCACCAGCCGCAGCGAATACCGACTTGTGCTGCGGGGTGACAACGCGGATCGACGGCTGACGCCCCTGGGAAGGGACCTGGGGCTGATCGATGGGCGCCGCTGGCAGATCTACTCCCGCAAGCAAGAAGCGATTGCAGCGGAGAAGCGGCGCCTGGACACCGTGCGCCTCAAAGCCAGCGATCCCGTGGCCGGGGCCGTGGCCGAGGAAACCGGCGCCCCGATCAAGGGCTCCCTCACCCTGGCGGAGCTGCTGCGGCGGCCTGGCTTCCACAGCGCGGATCTGCTCCGCCATGGGCTCGCTGACCCATCCCTGCCCAGGGACGTGATGGAGGGGGCGGAGATCGATCTCAAATACAGCGGCTACCTGGCCCGGCAGGAGCAACAGATCGCCCAGATCAAACGCCAGGCTGGCCGTGGCCTGCCCCCGGAGATCGATTACGGGTCGATCAGCACCCTGTCCGCCGAAGCGCGGGAGAAGCTGGCCCAGGTGCGACCGCTCACCCTCGGGCAGGCCAGCAGAACGCCGGGGGTGAGCCCCGCGGACATCACCGCCCTGCTGGTGTGGCTGGAACTGGAACGGCGACGCTCCGGCAGACCGTCTCCTCCGCCACCCAGTGCAGCGGAAAACCCCGGTAAGGTAACGCCGCTGCCGCTCTGAGACTCCCTTGCGTCCAACGCGCCCGAAGCGAGGTCTGCCCACCTCCCGCGCTTACTGGGAGCTCAAGGCGGAGCAGATGATGAACAGGGTGTTCGATCCGGAAGCCACCATCGATCTGGACACCCTCTCCGGCGATCCTCCGCCATCCCTCCCCCACCGGCCCCTGCCCCTGCTCCCGGCCCCTGGACCCCGGGTTGTCTCCACCGCAGCCCCAGGGCCAGGGTCCGTGGACCAGACGTCGAAGGGCACCTCCTCGCTTTCGGTGTTCCTCCTGGCGGCCCTCGGAGGCGTGGGACTGGTGGGTGCCATCAGCGCCATGCTGCTCGTGCAGCAGTGGGCGGGCCTGCAGCGGACCCTGAGCCAGGAGCGCAATCTGCTGCTGGTGGAGCGCTTGCGGACCCTGGGCCCCGCCACCGCCCCGGCCGTTGCGTCCACCACCCCCCCGGCTCCTGTGCTGGATCCCGTCCCATCTGCCGTCTCCCCCCCACTGGCTGCAGCGGCGGATCTTCCTCCTCCCCCTCCGGAAGAGCCCTGGATGGAGCAGCTGGCCGCCCTTCCCCCCAACCAAACCTCACCCCTGCTACGGGTACCGGTGACGCCCACGCTCACCTCAGCAGCCCCTGCCGCATCCGCTGGCGGGACTCCCCGGGGAGCAGTGCGCCCGAGCCCGCCGCTGCCTCCGAAAACGAGGTCCAGCACCCCCCTCCCGCAGCTGGTGGGCCTGGTGGGGGCCCCCGGGCGCGCGGGCTCGGCCATCTTTCAGGTGGGAGACACCTCCACCAACGTGAGCGTGGGTGAACAGATCGGAAGCAGTGGCTGGCGGCTCAGCGCCGCCGATGGCGAAAGCGCCCTGATCGAGCGGGGGTCCGAGGTGCGCCGGATCGCCATCGTCACAGGAGGCTGAGCCGTGCCTGTGCCGATCACCCCCACCCCCCTGGAATCCACCGGTCTGCAACGACTGTTGCCCTCTCCCCAACCCATCTGGCAGGCCCCCCTGGCAGAGGTGAGCGATGGCCGGGCGGGCGCCAACCTGAGTGGGGCCTGGAAGCTGCTACTGCTCGGTGACGGCAGCCCCACCCGCCACCTGCAGCTGCTCACCGGCGCTCCCCTCACCATCGCCCTGATCGCCATGGAACCGGAAGGGCATGGACCGATGGGGCCAGACCTCCCTCCGGAAGTGGCGGAACTGGACCCCCCCCTCCTCAGGCGACAGGTGTGGCTCAACTGCGGTGGGGAGAGCCTGGGCTGGGCCGAGAGCTGGTGGAACCAGGAGCAGGCGGAAGCCTGCCTTCAGAACCGGCGGCAGCCGATCTGGAGCAGCCTCACGGAGGGCCGGGCGGAACTGTTCCGGGAGGTGGACGGACTGGCCCTGGTGGAAGCGGACTGGTTGCAGGAGCGTTTCGGTTGCCCGGGCCCCTACTGGAGCCGCCACTACAGGTTTTTCCGGCAAGGCAGGGAGCTCACCGTGATCCGGGAAGTGTTTTCTCCCGCCCTGGAACGCTGGCTGGGACCCGCCACCCTTGAGCAAATCTGAAGATATTCCGAAATCGGTGACAAGGTAAGACAAAAAACGCTTGACGAATTGACGATTCCCATGCTCCCGCGAGCATGGGAGCACTGTCCTGGTCCTCGCGACCTCCCGTCATGTCCCCTCCTCGCTCACCCGAGTGGCTGACCCTTACGGAGATCGGCCGTGTCTACGGCATCTCCGCAGTGCACACGGGCAAGCTGCTGCAATGTGCTGGCCTTCGCCAGCTCGATGGTCGCCCAAGCCCGGAAGCACTCCGCCTCGGTCTGGCCCATCGGCGGCACAGCAGCCCCTCGGGCCAGACCCTCTGGAACCGCCAGGGCTGTGCTCCCCACCTGGAACAGCAGGGCCTTCAGCCTCGCAGGCAGCGTCAGCTCGTGGATCTCTGGGCCGATCTCCTGAGTGCCCTGCAACAGGGATCCGAGGCGGTGGCGATCTCCCCGGAAGACATGGCCCAGGACATGCCAGCCGACTTGGTGGCGCCCGTGAACCTGAAACTGCGGGAACAGGGCTGCAGCTTTCAGGTGCACAGCACCGTCAGGCGGAAGCCCCATGGTTCGGTTGGCTTGCCTTCTCCAGCAGCTGACGCAGCCGGTTTTCATCGGCGTGGCTGAGGTTGGTGCGGAGCAGGCGGGCATTCGGGGCATGGGCCTGAAGGCGCTCGATCGCCCGATCAGGCGTTGAGTCCCGCAGCAGCACACAGAGGGCGGCAGTGCCGGAGGTGAGACTCTCCCCCACCTCCCGGAGAAAGCCATCATTGATGCCCAGATCGGCCAGAGCCCCTGAAGCCGCCCCCACTCCAGCCCCAACAGCTGCTCCCAGAAGGGGATTGAGGAACAACAGCCCCACCAGCACACCCCAGAATCCTCCACTGGCCGCCCCGGCGGCCGTGAGGTTGATGGCCTGATGCAGGTGCACATGGCCCTTGGGATCACGCTCCACCACCACCGCATCCTCCAGGGAGATCAGTTGCTCCTTCTGGATGTCCACCAGGGTGCGGCGCACCTCCTCGGCTTCGCTGACGGTTGGAAAACCAACCACAACAAGACTGCTCATGGCGGCGGCACAAGGGGTGGGGTGTCTTGAAAGTAGGCCGGCTGGGCACCCGGCCGCCTCAGCGCCGGCGGGTGGAGCGAGGCAGGGGGCGACCCGGCGCGCTGGGAGGGGGTGGATCCGCCAGGGGATTCACGGGCCGTTGCGGTGCCGGTTCCTCCCGGCGCCAGCGGGCCACGCTGAAGGTGTCCTCCTGGGGCCACTCCTGACCAGCAGCATCGGCAGCCCCGCCAGGAGCCGCCGCCTTGGCCGGCGGGGGGATCGCGGCTGGGTTCTCTCGGGGAGGAAGCCCCCGCCGGGAGATGGCCTCCAGGGGAGGGCGGGATGAGCGGGGCGGCGGAGCCACACCATCCCAGCGTTCGGCGGAGGGGCGATCCGCCTCCTGCCAGGGTTCCCGCCAGTCGTCCCGGTCGTCAAGCAGCCAATCCAGGCGCCCTTCCACCCAGCGGCCCAGCCCATCCAGGCTGCTTAGCCCGCCGGCACCGGGGCGTTCACCGCCGCGGCCGGACGCCCGGGCACCCGGGCGGGTACCAGACACCCCATCCACCAGCTCCCGTCCTCGGCTCACCAAGGTCTCCAACCGGTCTTCGAGGCCCTTCCTGCTGGAACGGAGGTCTCCTCTCGGCTCTCGCCAGGTGTCCCGTGCAGGGGAACGCTCCGCAGGCGCCCGCCCGACTTCATCATCCCAATCCATTGCTGCATTTTAGCGAGGCCGCTGGCGGAGCCAATGCTCCCGGGCCAGACCCAACAGGGCGATGGAGCAGCCACCCCACTCGAGGGCCCAGAGAAAGGTGACCATCCCGCCCTGCGAAACGGTGACCTTAAGGGGTCCCAGGTCTCAGGGGGTCGTGCTTTCAAACACCAGCAGGCAGGAGGCATCCCACCGCCCCCCATGGTGCAGATCGCAGCAGTGGCGGCAGGCCAGCCCATGGCGCCGGCGGCGGTAGGGGGAGCTAAGCCCACAGCGGGGACAGCGGGCCAACCAGCGAGCCGGCTGCACCGGCACGGGATAGCGATGGCGCACGCTCACATCGAAGCCGGGCCTGCGGGCATTGATCAGGGCCATGCGGGCGCGGAAGTGGGGCCCGTGGGCCTCCCGAACCTCCAGCACCCGGTCCACCCAGGCATGGATCATCTCGTGACACAGGGTGCTCAAGGTGGCCGTACGGGGCAGGGGCTCCAGCAGGGGCCGCGAAAGCAGAATCTCGCAGCGGGCCGGCTCCTGGGCGGAGTGCCAGCGGCGATAGAGCCCGGCGGTGCGGGTGAGCCGGCCATCGCTCCAGCGCAGGCTCACCAGGGGCCGGCCCTCCCGCACCAGGCTGCCTTCGAAATGCTCCCGGTTGAGCTGATGGAAGAGTGGCAGCAGCGGTTCGAGGGGCAACGGCCGGCAACCGGGCGCGGCCCCGGCGGGTAGGCGGGCCCAGTCTGCCGGGATTTGCGCAGGGTGCGGCATCTTCGGGCAGACTCAGGCGCTGTTCATCCTGCGCGCATCCATGGACTGGGAACTGGCCCGCGGCATCGGCAGCAAGGCCCTGCTGGCCGGCGCCGGCGCCCTGCTGCTCTTCTGGACGGCCTCCGCGGTGAAGCTG
>JBJTQT010000185.1:0-5431 GCA_046075745.1 Cyanobium sp.
CATTGGTGATCAGCCACTCCCGCTCCTCCGCCCTGGCCAGATCACCTGTGATCTCACTGCCGAAGCTGATGGCCATCCCCAGTCCTCCCGATGTGCAGGCCGTCTTCTGATCTATACCTTGAGCAGCTCCCCCCCAACCCATGACCGTTTCCGCCCCCCCCATCGACATCGGCATCCCCCCCGAGCAGCGGCAGCAGATCGCCGAAGGGCTCGGGCGGGTGCTGGCGGACAGCACGGTGCTCTACAGCAAGACCCATGGCTTCCACTGGAACGTGACCGGCCCGATGTTCAACACGCTCCATCTGATGTTCATGGAGCAATACACCGAGCTCTGGACGGCTCTCGACGGCATCGCCGAACGGATCCGCGCCCTGGGCTTTCCAGCCCCCTACGGCAGTGGCGTGATCGCCGCTCTGGCCTCCATCCCGGAAACCCAGGGCAAGCCTGCGGCTCTTGAGATGGTGCGGGAGCTGGTGGGGGGGCATGAGGCGGTGGCGCGCACGATCCGCGCCGTGTTCCGCCTGGCGGAGGAGGCCGATGATCAACCCACGGCCGATCTGCTCACCCAGCGGCTGCAGATTCACGAAAAAACGGCCTGGATGCTGCGCAGCCTTCTGGAGAGCTGAGCCTTTTGCGGGCGCTCAGCGCCAACCGTTGGTCTGCATCAGGCTCACCGCGTCGCGGTTGCACTCCCCCATGGCCTGGATCGAGACGCCGTCGTCCTGGAAGGTCCCCCAGCTGTTGAGGATGGCGTTGCCGCCGAAGCCCTTGAGGGGAAACTCGTTGTTGGCCGCGGCATAGCCCTTGCCGCCCCGGGCGGAAGCTAGAAATTCGATCAGCTTGGTGGCCGCCTCGGCCTTTTTCGAGCTCCGGGTCACCCCTGCTCCGGTCACATTCACATGGGCAGGGGTGGGGAACACCACCGTCAGGTTGGCCGCCAGGGTCTTGTCCGCTGCGCCGCTGTCCCCCGCCAGCATGCGGGCCACGTAGTAGGAGTTCACCACCCCAACGCCGCACTCGCACTTGGCCACCGCCCGGGCCAAGGGCACATCGGCGGTGAAGAAGGGTTGATCGGGAGTGCGGTTGGCCACCAGGCCCTGGATCCAGTCGCGCGTGGGCCCCTCGCCACGCTGAATCAATTGATCCGCCACCAGCGACTGGTTGTAGACACTGCGGCTGTCCCGCAGGCAGAGCTTGCCCCGGAGAGCCGGGCTGGCCAGATCGGCGTAGGTGCGGATCCCGGCGGGATCCACCTGCTTCGGGTTGACGACCACCACCCGCACCCGGCGGGTCAGGGCGGTCCAGCGGTGCTGGGGATCGCGGAGATTCGCGGGCACATCCCGTTCCAGCGCCGCCGAGCGCACCGGCTGGAAGTGCCCCAGTCGCGCCGCCTTGTCGAGCCGGGCCGCATCCACCAGCACCAGCACATCGGCCGGACTGCTGGCGCCCTCCTGGCGCAGGCGCTCGATCAGTGCGTCGTCCTTGCCCTCCAGCAGCTTCACGCGGATGCCGGTGCGGGCGGTGAACTGCCTGTAGAGCTCCTGATCACTGTTGTTGTGGCGGCCGGAGTAGACCCCGATCTCCGTGCTCTGGCCCCTGGGCAGGCCGCGCACCAGCAAATAGAGCGCAGCTGCAGCCAGGGGTAGCAACGCCGCAAGCAGGAAGGCAGATCGGGAGACGTGGGGGCGTTGGGAATGGGGAGAGGTCACGGAAGTGCCAGGGAGCGGCCATGGCTGCGATCAGCCAACGGTAGAAATCGAGAGGTGGCGGGGCTCGGGCAAATGCTGCGAGCTGAAGTGATTTTTGCTACGCGCACCCATCCGATCCAGCTGCAATTGAGAATCGCTTGCAAAAGGGGTGGATGGTCCCCTATGTTGCGAGCCATTCGCAACAAGGTTGTGACGGTTTCCATGGGCCAACGCTCGGCCCCCCAGCCAACGGAGGTTCCCATCCAGCTGGCGGCGGGCCAGTGCGTGCTCCTGGACCCTGGCGTGCGCTCCTCCGGAGCCTGCCTGGAAGTGCTGGCTGGCATCGCCCGGGTCTACTGCCCCTGCGAAGAGACCGAAGGCATGACCATCGCCTTCCTGCAGGCCGGCGACCAACTGCGCACGGATCGGCTCTGCAGCGAGGGGGTTTGCGTGGAGGCCCTCACCCCCCTTCGCTTCTGTCGCCATGGCTTCAGCGAGGACGGGACAGGGTTTGACCCGGTGAATGAGTGGACCCTGCAGCTCCTGCGGATCCGCCACCTGGGCAACGCCGAGAAACGGCTCCACGCCCTGCTCGCCCTCCTCGTTCGACGCCTGGGCCGCCGCTGCGGCGCTTGGTGCGACCTGCCCTTTCGCCTCACCCACGAACGCATCGCCGAACTGATCGGCACCACCCGGGTCACCACCACCCGGCTGCTCTCCCGCTTCCGCAACGCAGATCTCTTGCTCGCCCCTGCTGGGGAGCAGGGCCTGCGGCTGGCCCCTTCCCTGGTGGAATCGGCACCCCTGGCCGAGGGCTAGGGGCCAAGGGTGAGGGGTTGAGGGCTCGGGACTGATCGGTGGCGGGCCGCGAAGATCAGAACCGGGTGGGGCGCAGGGCAATCCCAGCAGCAATCAGCGCCAGCAGGGGGCCTTCCCCCGCCAACAGGTAGGGGGTGACCTTGCCACTGGAGGGCACCCGAAACAGGCCGCTGCTGGACTGGCCCGGCGGCAGTGCACCCACCACTCGCCCAGCAGGATCCACCAGGGCGCTTGGGCCGGTGTTCGCCGCACTCACCAGCCAGCGACCGCTCTCCAGCGCCCTCAGCTGGGCCAGAGCCTGAAACTGGCTCTGCAGGGCCAGGGGATAGGGATCCAGATTGGCGCTGGCGAGCAACCAGCGGGCGCCATCACGGCTGGCCTGTGCCAGTCCATGACCATCGGCAATCTCGTAGCAGATCGCCACGCCGATGGGGCCAGCTGGGCGCTGCAGCAGACGGGAGGACGCCCCGGCTTCAATGCCCCCCACGGCCGAAAGGCCACTCCACCTAAAAAGAGGCGCCAGGGGCACCCATTCGCCGAGGGGCACCACCCGGTGCTTGTCCACCCAGCCGCCAGGAACGGTGGCCAGTGGAGCAAAGCGCAGCAGTGCACTGTGCACCCGGCTGGAGCTGCGGCGGAACCCGCCACTGAGCACCTCCACCGGAGCCGGGCCGGGCAGGGGCTGGCCCAGGGCCAGGGCGCCCTCCGGCAACAGCACGGTTGCCCCGCTGGATTGGGCTTCCCCCATGGCGGCAGCCAGCTGGGCCAGGAGGCGCTCCTGCTGGGCCGGCTGAAATTTCTCCCGGGTGGGAATGGCCGGTTGCAACACCAGCACGGGTTCAGGGGGAAGAAGGGAATCCGGGGCATCGAGCGCCGCCGCCCTGGCCGCTCCACCGGCCAGATGGACGAGCAGCAGCCCCGCCAGCAGGGTCAACCCCGGCCGCCACCGGGGCTCATGGCACACCCGCCAAAGCCCCCAGCCGACCAGCACCTGCACCGCCGCCAACCCACCGGCACCCACCAGGGGAGCCATGCCTGCCAGCCAGGGGTCGCCTGGCAGGGGGGAGGCTCCCAGACCGATCCAGAACAGGGGCCCTCTGGCCAGAAGCACCTCGGCGCCCCCCCAAACCCCTGCAGCAAGCAGGGCAGTGCTGACACGCCCGGGATCCAGCCAGCGCACCAGGGCCACCCAGATGGCCACGGCTCCTCCTCCAAGAAGGGCCACCAACCCCCAGAGCAGCAGACAGAGGGGCAGGCTCAGGGGAAGGGGCACCCCCACCCAGTCGAGGGGATGCAACGCCGGCAACCAGCGGTGGCTGACCAGAACGGCGGCGAACCCCCAGAGCCCGCCGGCCAGCACCCCCTGCGGAGTACCGACCAAGCCCCAAAGCATCGCCAGGGCAGGCCAGAGCAACCAGGGCCAGCCCAGGGGTGGCAGGGAGAGGCCCGCCAGGCTGCCCGCAGAAGCCGCCAGGAAGAGCCGCAGACGCCGGTCATTTCCCATAGTCATGACCCTGCGGCATTGCCATCCTCGGTGTGGCTCCCATCCAAACCAATCCCACCATGGACCAGGGCAACCTGCTACAGATGCTCCTTCTCCGGGGGCTCGGCACCACCACCCTGGTGGCCGACCGCCTCCGCTATGTCACCCAGGAATGGGTGCAGAGCGGCAAGCTGGATCCCAACCATGCCTCTGCCCTGGTGGAGGACGTGCTCCGATCCCTGCGCGGGGAGACCCCGGAGGTGGAACAGCAGGCCGAACGGCAGCTGGAGCGCAACCGGGATCAGCTCCTTCAGGACTTGGGCCTCGCCCGGCAGCGGGAACTGGATGAACTGCGGGGCCGCATCGACCGGCTGGAGAGCCAGTTGCGCCAGGTGCAGAACAAGGGCGACTGGGCGGACTGAGCGGAAGATGGCAGGGCAGAGGTCACCAGGTCCTGGCAAACTCATGCAGCACCCTTCGGCCACTCCGGGCCACCCATGCGAGACATCCTGATCAGCTTCTGCGTGTGCCTGGCCTGCCTCACGGTGGCCCTCATCAGCCAGCTTGTGAACCCTTCGTTCGTTGAGGCCGCTCCGCCTGCGCCCACCGAAGCGGTGGCTCCCGCAGTCCTCTCCCTCCAGGATCAGACCGCTGTTCGGCAGGCTGGCCCCGCAGTGGTGACCTCACCGATCGAGCTCGATCCCGACAACCCCAACCCTACCCTGTTCGCCATGGCCCCAACGGATGATTCCCCACTGGCCCAGGCAGGAGCCCTCGGCGGAGAGATGAGCGCACCGAAGGCCCGCACCACAGAAAGCGGCCTGCAGATCACCGATCTGGTGGTGGGGGATGGAGAGGAGGCCAAGGCGGGGCAAACCGTGAGCGTGAATTACCGCGGCACCCTCGTGAACGGCCGGGAATTCGACAGCAGCTATGGACGGGGTCCCTTCAGCTTTCCCCTCGGTGGGGGTCGGGTGATCAAGGGCTGGGATGAGGGCGTGGCCGGCATGCGGGTGGGCGGCAAGCGCAAGCTGGTGATTCCTCCGGATCTGGCCTATGGATCCCGCGGCGCTGGCGGCGTGATCCCCCCCGATGCCACGCTCATCTTCGAGGTGGAACTGCTGGGTGTGGGCCGCTGAGGGGGTCAGCACCCTGCCTGAACGGAACTGATCGTTAGGATGCACCGGCCGCCCGTCACTGCCGGGCTTCCACCTGCACGCTTCTCTTCCATGGCGCACCAGCTGCCCGCTCTCCCCTACAGTCTCGATGCGCTCGAGCCCCATATTTCCCGCTCCACGCTGGAGTTTCACCACGGCAAGCACCACGCCGCCTACGTCAACAACCTGAACAACCTGGTGACCGGCACCGACCTCGAAGGCAAGTCGCTGGAGGACACGGTTCTTGCAGTCTGGTGATGCCGGCAAGGCCGGTGTGTTCAACA
>JBJTQT010000186.1:0-27772 GCA_046075745.1 Cyanobium sp.
GGCAACGGCCGTGAGCAGCAGGTGCATCAGTTCCATATCTGCCGCATCCGATCTCTCCCCGAGCAGCTCCACACCGCTCTGGTGGGTTTCGCTGATGCGCAGATCCCCCCCGTCCCCGAGGAAGGAGCGGAAGGTGGTGCCACTGGCCCAGAGCCGCAGTGGGCAGGGACGGTGGGCCAGACGGGTGCTGGCCGCCCGGGCGATGGAGGCGGTGAGTTCGGGCCTTAGCCCGAGGGGGGCATCGGCCACAAGCCGCACCAGCTCCCGTTCAGCGATGGCGCCCCCCGCCTCCAGGGTGTCGATCCGCTCGATCGTTGGCGGGGCCACCTCCTGGTACCCCCAAAGGCGATAGACCTCCGCCAGCTGTTCACAGAGGCGCCGTTGGCGTTCCACCTCCCGGGGGTTGAGATCCCGGGCACCGGCAGCAGGTTGCAGGGCCATGCAGGAGAAAACAGACGATTGAAGGGGAGCGGGAGCTCAGGCTGAACGGGAGTTCAGGCTGGCCTAATCGATGGAAGGGCTTCATCCTGGAGCCGATCCAGTTCCGGTGCGCCATAGCAGGCGCCAGGCAGGGGATGGCAGGCCGCCAAAGCCTCCAGCATCGCGGGATGGAGGCCTGGTGCACAGGCGATCACCCGGCCGCAGCTGAGATCCAGGGCTTCCCCCCCATAGCTGCTGACCACCCCACCAGCCTGCTCGACCAGAACGACCCCAGCCGCCAGATCCCAGGGCGACAGCCCCCGCTCCCAATAGCCATCGACGGCTCCTGAGGCCACGAAGGCCAGATCCACCGCCGCGGCTCCGGCCCGTCGCACGCCATGGCTGCGGTGGGTGAACCAGGCAAATTCGGCGTAGTTGTTGTCCCTGCGGGAGGTGCGGTCATAGGCAAAGCCAGTGGCCAGGAGGGCATCGCTGATCTGGCGGCAATCGCTGACCTGCAGCCGCGAGCCATTGCACCAGGCACCCAGGCCGGGGGCGGCGAGGAAGAGCTGATCCATGGCAGGCAATACCAGGGCTCCAAGCAGGGGACGGCCGTTGTAGAGAAGCCCCACCGAGGTGCAGAACACGGGAAACCCATGGGCGTAGTTGGTGGTCCCATCGAGGGGATCCACACACCACTCCAAGGGTCCTTCGCCCTCGCAACGGCCACTTTCCTCCGCGAGCACTCCAAAAGTGGGGGTGGCCTCCCTCAGCACGGTGAGCACCGCTGCTTCCGCAGCCAGATCGGCTTCGGTGACCAGATTTCCGGCCGTGCCTTTTTCCTTGATCCGCTCAAGGTTGCCGAACATCTCCTTCAGCGGCTGGGCGCCTGCCTGGGCCGCACGGCTGGCGACATCCAGGAGTTGCTCAAGCCTGGCCTGGGGCAGCCCACTGTCCAGGAAGGCGACATCAGAGATCGTTGCGAGACTCTCGGGCATCGCTCAATCCTCCTCCAGTGGCAGTCCGGAACGCACCCGGCCTCGGCTGAAGTGGCGACCAAATTGAAGCTCATACACCTCATCTTCATCCTGGGTCTCCACCTCCAGGGGACCGATGGCGCGGGCCACACAGAGAAGCCCGTAGCTCCGCCGTCGCAACTCCTGGGAGAGCCCAAGGGCTTCCCGGTGATCGATCTGCCCGGACAGCACCCGAACGGCGCAGGCTGTACAGCATCCTTGCCTGCAGCTGAAGGGCAAGGCATCGCCTGCGGCCTCAAAGCTTCGCAGGATGTAGTCCCCTTCCTGAACCTCATGACGAATGACCCGACCGGTCTGGCGCCAGTGAACGGTGACCGGGAACGTGCGGGTCATAGGCATTCTCGGGGAGCTGACACCCTGCTACATTGCCAGCTGGCACTCCCTGCCGCTGGAGAGGTGGCCGAGTGGTCGAAGGCGCAGCACTGGAAATGCTGTATAGGGGCAACTCTATCGAGGGTTCGAATCCCTCCCTCTCCGTCAAACCGGCCAGTGGCCGGTTCTTTTTTTGGACATTCTCCTGTTTGAATTGATTGCTTTAGACGTTGTCTCGCCTGCGAATCTTTGACAGGCCAGCGGATCAGCCGAAGCGACCACTCACATAATCAAGGGTGGCCTGCTGAGCGGGTGCATTGAAGATCTTTTCCGTGGCACTGAATTCCACGAGATAACCAATCTTTCCTGTTCCCCCTTCCACGGCTTCCGCGTTGTAGAAGGCTGTCATGTCAGCCACCCGCACGGCTTGCTGCATGTTATGCGTCACAATCACGATGGTGTAACTCCGCTTGAGTTCATGCATGGTCTCCTCAATCTTCAAGGTGGAGATTGGATCCAATGCTGAACACGGTTCGTCCATCAAGATCACCTCTGGCTCGGTGGCAATGGCCCGTGCAATGCACAACCTCTGCTGCTGACCACCCGAAAGGGAGAGACCACTATCCTTTAATTTGTCTTTGCACTCCTCCCACACCGCAGCCTTACGGAGAGAACGCTCCACGAGTTCATCCATGTCCCCGCGATAGCCGTTGATCCTGGCGCCAAAGGCGATATTCTCATAAATACTTTTTGGGAAGGGATTTGGTTTCTGAAAGACCATGCCGATTCGCCGTCTTACTTCCACAGGATCAACGCGTTTATCGTAGAGATTGAGGCCGTCAAACATCACACGCCCTTTTAACGTGCAGCCAGGAATCAGATCATTCATCCGATTCAGTGCTCGCAAGACCGTGGATTTGCCACATCCCGATGGTCCGATAAAAGCCGTCACTCCCTTTCTAGGAATGTCCAGATAGACATTTCTGACCGCTTCAAAGCTGCCATAGGAAATGGATACATTCTGCAGTGACATGCAGATGTCATCTTTGGCTGAGCTTGTGGAAGTGGGGGCCATGGGTGAGGAAATCATTGGAGTGAAACCGGGTGATCAGATAAACTCAGACGGTCATATTTTTTTGAATCTGGCAAGCCAGCGGGAAAAGAGATTTGCAAACAGGATCATCACCACCAGAATGAACGATGCTGCCCAGGCGAGTTGATTCTGTGGTTCATAGGGCATGATCGCAAAATTGAAGATCAGCACAGACATCGTTGCAATGGGGTTGAAGACACCCTCAGGCCAGAAGGGGGAAAACAGAGCCGTGAAAATCAGTGGAGCTGTCTCGCCGGCAGCCCTTGCAATCGCCAGCACCGTTCCTGTGGCGATCGGGGTGAAGGCGGAGGGGAGGGTGATCTGGGTGATGGTGACGAATCGGGATGCGCCCACGCCGTAGGAACCAAGGCGCAGATCGTTGGACACCAGGCGAAGACCTTCATCGGTGGTTTTGATCACGGTGGGCAGCATCAGCACCGCCAGCGCGATGGCTCCGGCCAGGGCGCTGTAGCTCTGGCCGAAGAAGAAGCGGGTGGCCACGATGGCCCCATATACGAAGACGCCACAGATGATGGAGGGCACCCCAGCAAGAACATCATTGCCGAATCGCACGAACTGAGAAAACCAGCCCTTGCGGGAATACTCCGCGAGAAACACACCGCCACCCACACCCACCGGAATGGCGATAAGAGAGGCTAAAAGAGTGACCAGAATGGTGCCCAGGATCGCATTACCGATCCCACCGCCTTCACTGCCTGGGGCTGGCGGGAGCTGGGTGAAAAGGCCTGGTCTGATCAGGCTTCCACCCTTGAGCAGCACATAGGCCAGAACAAGGATCAGGGGCAGAACGGAGACGGCGGAGAACAACCCGGCAATGCCGTTGTAAACCGCATTGAGCCTGTTGCGTTGGAGAGAAGGATTGAAGTAGAGAGTGTTCCGTTGAAACAGCTCTGAAGCCTTGGTCGAATTGGCGAGATTGGTATCCGTCATGGTGGGGCTCAGTAACGGAGGCTCAGTCGTTTCACGACCCACTGAGCAAGGATGTTCACGACGAAGGTGAGCAGCATCAGGATCAGGGCCGCATACATCAGGGCAGACACCTGGATTCCATCAGCCTCACCGAACTGATTGGCCAACATCGAGGAGATGGTATTCGCCGGGGCCAACAAGGAGGGACTGAACTTCATCGAGTTGCCGATGATCATCGTCACGGCCATGGTTTCCCCCATTGCCCTGCCCAGGGCCAGCATCACTCCGCCGATGATCGCCGAGATGGCCGCCGGAAGAATGATGTTGAAGATGGCGCCCCAGCGGGTGGTCCCCACCCCATAGGCTCCCTGCCGCAGCTCGATGGGAACCTGGTTCAGGGCATCCCTGGAGATCGCCGTGATGATCGGCAGAATCATCACCACAAGAATCAAAATGGCGGGCGCCATTCCAGGGCCCTGGGGAACGCTGTCAAAAAGTGGCAGCCAGCCGAAGCTGTTGTGCAGGAATTGGAGGAGCGGCCGGATCGCGGGCTCCATCACAAAAATCGCCCAGAGGCCTAGCACCACCGAGGGGATCGCGGCCAGAAGTTCCACCATCACCCCGATGATGTTTCGCAAGGTCTGGGGAAGCAGATCCTCCGTGATGAAGATCGCTGTGCCCACCCCCAGTGGAACGGCAAAAAGAAGGGCCAGCAGTGAGGAGACCAGCGTGCCGTAGATCGCTGTGAACGCCCCATATTTTTCATTCACTGGATCCCAGGCTGATGTGGTGAGAAAACTCCAGCCAAAGCTCTGCACCGCTTCCCAGGCTCCCTTGCACACCGTGACGAAGATCCCCAGCAGGATCGCCGCCACCATCGCTGCCAGCACAAAGGTGATCTGCCTGAAACCGTTGTCCACCAGCTTTTCACTGGGCGGCCGGTGACGCAGGGTGAAGGCTTCAGATCTGGACTCACCTGTCATGCTGAGCTGCCTGGGGATCACGGGCACGCTTATTGATCTTGACAGCCACAGGGGCCTGGGGGTTTAAGGGGGGTTTAACGCATCAGGACTGGCAGGTAGCGTTGCCCTTCAGACGCACGGATTGACCAAGGACATGGGGCGAATTGTGGGCATCGACCTGGGCACCACCAATTCGGTGGTGGCGGTGCTCGAGGGCGGCCGTCCCCAGGTGATCGCCAATGCGGAAGGGGCCCGCACCACTCCCTCGGTGGTGGGTTTCACCCGGGAGCAGGAGCTGCTGGTGGCCAGGCTGCCCGGCGGCAGCTGGTGCTCAATCCCCGCAACACCTTCGCCAATCTCAAGCGCTTCATCGGCAGGCGCTGGGAAGAACTGGACGACAACACACTCACCGTGCCCTACACCGTGCGGGCCAATGATGCCGGCCAAGTGCGGGTGGTGTGCCCAGCCACCGAGCGGGAATATGCCCCGGAGGAACTCCAAGCCTGCATCCTTCGGAAGCTCGTGGATGACGCCTCCACCTACCTGGGGGAACCCGTGGAGGCCGCGGTGATCACCGTGCCCGCCTACTTCAACGATGCCCAGCGACAGGCCACCCGCGATGCGGGGCGGCTGGCGGGGATCAGCGTGGAGCGGATCCTCAATGAGCCCACGGCCGCTGCCTTGGCCTACGGCTTCGACCGCAGTGCGGTGAAGCAGGTGCTGGTGTTTGACCTGGGCGGAGGCACCTTTGATGTGTCCGTTCTGCGGATCGCCAATGGGGTGTTTGATGTGAAGGCCACTAGCGGCGATACCCAACTCGGCGGCAATGACTGGGATCAGCGCATTGTGGACTGGGTGGCGGAGGCCTTCCTCCAGGAACACAGCCTGGATCTCAGGCGCGACCGGCAGGCACTGCAGCGGCTCAGCGAAGCGGCCGAAAAGGCCAAACAAGAGCTTTCGGGAGTAGCAAGCACCCCCATTTCCCTTCCCTTCATCGCCACGGGCCCTGACGGTCCCCTGCACATCGAATCCACCCTGGAGCGCCGCACCTTCGAGGGGCTCTGCCCTGAACTGCTGGATCGCCTGCTGCGGCCGGTGCAACGGGCTCTGCGCGATGCCAATCTCAACGCAGAATCCATCGACGATGTGGTGCTCGTGGGTGGCGGCACCCGCATGCCCATGGTGCTGAACCTGGTTCGCACCTTGATCCCCAAGGATCCCTGCCAGTCCGTGAATCCCGATGAGGTGGTGGCGATTGGTGCCGCGGTCCAGGCCGGAATCCTCACCGGTGAGCTGCGGGATCTGATGCTGAATGATGTCACCCCCCTCTCCCTTGGCCTGGAAACCATCGGCGGGCTGATGAAGGTGCTGATTCCAAGAAACACCCCGATTCCGGTTCGCCGCAGCGATGTGTTCAGCACATCGGAACCCAACCAGAACTCCGTGGATATCCACGTGTTGCAAGGTGAGCGGCAGATGGCGACCGACAACAAATCCCTCGGTCGGTTCCGCCTCTCCGGCATCCCACCGGCTCCCCGGGGCGTGCCCCAGGTGCAGGTGTCGTTCGACATTGACGCCAATGGCCTGCTGCAGGTGTCCGCCCAGGACCGCACCACGGGGCGCCAGCAGAGTGTGTCCATCCAGGGAGGCTCCAACCTCAGTGAAGAGGAGATCCAGGCCCTGCTGGAAGAAGCGGAGCGCAAGGCCGCTGAGGATCGCCGCAAGCGGGCCGTGATCGACCGCCGCAACCGGGCGCTCACCCTGGTGTCCCAGGCGGAGCGTCGCCTGCGGGATGCGGCCCTTGAGCTGGGCCCCTACGGAGCCGAACGGCAGCAACGGGGCGTGGAGCTGGCCGTCAGGCAGGTGCAGGATCTGCTGGCGGACCAGAACACGGAGGATCAGGAACTGGAACTGGCCGTGAGCCAGCTCCAGGAAGCCCTCTTCGGGCTGAATCGGCGACTGCTCAGCGAGCAACGCAGTGAAGGAGGTCCCCTGCAGGGCTTGAAGAACACCCTGGGTTCCCTCAAGGATGAACTCTTTGCCGATGACGACTGGGACAACTGGGACCCCCCTTCCAGAGGGGATCGCTGGGATCGATCCGATCCCTGGGACGACCGCCCATCCCGATCCACCTCTCGCTTCCGGGAGGAGCCTCCCTTCCGCCCGACGGACGATCGCTTCATGAGCCGCCCGGAGATCAGCAGGGATCGCTCCTCTCGCTGGGAACGGGAAGAAGAGGACCCATGGGGGACCCGGTGACCACCGACCCATGACCAGCCTGGGAACGATGGATTACTGGCAGGTGCTCGGCCTGGAGCCCGACGCGGATCAGGCACGGCTGAAACGGGCCTTCCGGGAGCAGGCACGGCGGTGGCATCCCGATCTCAATGGCAATGACCCAGTGGCGGAGGAGCGCTTCAAGCTCGTGAACGAGGCCTATGCCGTTCTTTCGGATCCTCGGCGCAGGCAGGCCTGGGAAACAGGGGATGAGAGCTTCGCCAGCGCTGGAGGCAGCAGCCGGAATGATCCCTTCAGCAAGGGGTTCCCTGATTTCGAGGCCTATCTCGATACCTTGTTCGGAGAGGGCGACGAAGGGGGTCAAGAGGAGGAGGTACCTCCTTTGCAGGACGAAAGCCGTGTCACCCCCTCGCCTCCTCCGCCACCGCCCGTTACCGCGGTGCAGGCCGAGGAGACCCTAGTGGATCTGCTGCCGGAACAGGCCCTGGGCGGCGAACGGGTGGAGCTGGAGCTGCGGGATGGCACGGTGGTGGAGGTATGGACACCTCCTTTGGCGGGGGATGGATGGAGGTTGCGCCTTGCCGGGGTGGCGCCCGGGGGAGGCGATCATTTCCTGCACCTTCGGGTCCGCACCGCCGAGGGCCTCAGGATTGACGGCCTGCGGGTGCTCTACACCCTGGAACTCACCCCTGCAGAAGCCGCTCTGGGCTGCCATCACCTTGTGCCCACCCTTTCTGGACCCGTGAGGCTTCGCATTCCGGCGGGCTCCTCCAGCGGCCGACTGTTGCGGCTCCGCGGCCGGGGGATGCGACTGGCGGAGGAGGTGGGCGATCAGATCGTGGATCTGCGGATCGTGGTGCCCTCCCAGCTGAGCGAGGCGGAAGAAGCCCTCTATCGGCGGCTGCAGGAACTGGCCGAGTCCGACCTCGGGTGAGACACTGATCCGGAGCAGACCCTTCCACCTTGGGCCAGAGTGAAGCCAGGGCCATGCATGTGCATGTTCTCCTGATTGATGCCAACAGTGAGGAGGAGCGCATCCACTCCCTTGAGCTGGGGGGCCGCATGGTGATCCTTCTCTTCGAGGATGCGGATGACGCGGAGCGCTACGCAGGACTGCTGGAAGCTCAAGATTTTCCCCTCCCCAGCGTGGAGCGACTCATTCGGGAGGATGTGGAGTTCTTCTGCGCCAAGGAGGGATATGAAGCCAGGTTCGTGCCGGCGGGCTTTGTGCCGCAAAGCGAGGAAGACCGGCTTCTGATCGCCCCGCCACCGCTGAATCTTGATCGAAGCGAATGGAAGGACGAAGACGCCGATGCGGTTGCGACCACGGAAGAGGAGCGGGAACCGGATCCTGAGCTGGAGACCTTCCGTCGCCGTCTGGAGGGCCTGCTGTGACTGAACTCAATCGGGGTCATTTGCTGACGGAACGCCCCAACCCCCTCAGCCAGAACCTGGATCAACTCTCCACCGATGCCCTGGTGGAACTCTTCTGCCAGAACGATCTGGAGCCCCAGCGAGCCGTGCATCAGGCGGCGCCCCAGTTGGCCCAGGCCATTGAGGCCATCACTGAGCGGCTGCGGCAGGGGGGACGCTTGTTCTATCTCGGTGCGGGCACCTCCGGTCGGCTTGGGGTGCTGGATGCGGCCGAATGCCCACCCACCTTCTGCTCGCCCCCAGAGCTCGTGCAGGGGATCCTCGCGGGCGGTGCTCCCGCCCTGCTGCGGAGTTCTGAGGGGCTGGAAGATCGGGCTGAGCAGGGGGAAAGGGATCTGATGGATAGGGGTTTTGCACCAGGGGATGCCGTGGTGGGGATCGCAGCCGGTGGCACCACCCCCTATGTGCTCGGAGGCCTGAGCCATGGCCAGGCCATCGGAGCCCTCACGATCGCCATGGCCTGCGTGCCCAGGGAGCAGGCTCCCATGCCCTGTTCCATCGATATCCGTCTGCTCACGGGGCCGGAACTGCTCACGGGCTCCACCCGCCTGAAGGCCGGCACGGCCACCAAGATGGCCCTCAACATCCTCTCCACCGCCGTGATGGTGCGGCTGGGAAAGGTCTACGGCAACCGGATGGTGGATGTGTCTGTGAGCAATACCAAGCTGGAGGATCGGGCGTTGAGAATCCTGGCGGACCTGGCTGGCGTGGACCGCCAGCAGGGCCGTGCCCTGCTGGCGGAAAGTGGGGGATCGGTCAAAGGTGCCCTGCTGATGGCCGTGGGGGGCATGGATGGAGCCAGTGCCGCTGCTGCACTGCACCGCCATGGACCATCCCTGCGGACCACCCTGGAGGTCATGGGGTTGGCCCTGCCTCCCCCCAGTACGGCGCCGTGAACAACTCCGTGCGGCGCCGGGTCTCCAGGGGGACCTCGGCGGGAGGAGTCATCAGCGCATGCCGCAGGGCCCTGTGGGCCGAGCTGGTCGGGCGCTGCGCGCCCACCCGCTCGGCCGCCAATCGCACGATCGTCTGGGCGAGGGCCGCATTCGCCTGAAGGTTGGCGATCACCATCTCCACCGTGACGGACTCATGCTCCTGGTGCCAGCAGTCGTAGTCGGTCACCATGGCCAAGGTGGCATAGGCCATTTCGGCTTCCCTGGCCAGACGGGCCTCCGTATGGTTGGTCATGCCGATCACCGCACATCCCCAAGAGCGGTAGAGCTCGGATTCAGCCCTGGTGGAGAAGGCCGGACCTTCCATGCACAGATAGGTGCCACCGCGATGGAGGGCCCGGCCTTCCGGCATGAGGCTGTCGGCCACGTCCGCCAGGATGGTGCTCAGGCTTGGGCAGAAGGGATCGGCGGCGGTGACATGGGCCACAAGGCCCTCCCCGAAGAAGCTGAGCGGCCGCTGGTGGGTGCGATCAATGAATTGATCGGGCACCAGCATGTCGAGGGGGCGGAACTGTTCCTGAAGGGAGCCCACGGCGGAAACGGAGAGGATCCAGCGCACCCCGAGGGACCGCAGAGCCCAGAGATTGGCCCTGTAGGGCACCTCGGTGGGAGAAAAACTGTGGTGGCGCCCATGGCGGGCCAGGAATACCACCTCCACATCACCGATGCGGCCGAGGCGCAGGGCATCGGATGGCTCCCCATAGGGCGTGGAAACAACGATCTCCCGCACGTCCTCCAGGCCCTCCATGGCATAGAGACCGCTGCCGCCTAGGACCCCCAGCCGGGCTGTGCCGAGATCAAGGGCAGCGGAAACGATCATGCCGAACAAAACACCTGAAGGTGTTTTACAGGACTGCGGGAATCAACGCTGCCAACGGATGAAGGCCCCTGGCTCGAGCTTCAACCAGGGACAGGCCGGAGTGCTCTTCTGATGCAGTTCAGCCAGGGGGCGGCGTTCAGGGTCCAGCTGGGCTGAGGGATGGCTGCTGCGGGGCCCATCCGGAGCCAGCAGGAGGGTCACCGCCCTGGTCTGGGGCCAGCCGCCCAGAAGCGTCAACACCTCAGCCAGATCGGCGGGCTGGAGTTCCTGGTCGGGTTGGGCGGTCAACAGGGCCGCCACGGAAGGCCCCTCCAGAAGGGCCAGCAGCCGTGGATGGTCCTCCATGGCCAGCCGCAGCTGGCGCTGTTCGGCCCACCGCTGCAGCTGCTGCATGTGGCCATGGTCCCGCTGAGGGTCGTCCCCATCGGCCTGCCAGGCCACCACCGCCGTGGGCCCCGGGCTGTCACTTCCTGGCTCACGAGGCGGGAGAGACTCCATCAGATGGCCCAGTTTCAGCCGCTTCGTGGAGAGGTAGGCCGCATTGTGGGCACCGGCATTGATCACCAGGGGCACCCGATCATCCACCTGCAGGCCATAGCCATCCAGCCCAGCGATCTTCCGCGGGTTGTTGGTGATCAACCGCAGGTGCTGCACGCCGAGATCACTGAGGATCTGCGCCCCGACCCCGTAATTCCGGAGGTCTGCCGGAAATCCCAGGCGTTCGTTCGCTTCCACCGTGTCCAGGCCACCATCCTGAAGGCTGTAGGCCCGCAGCTTGTTCACCAGGCCAATGCCGCGCCCCTCCTGGCGCAGATACACCACCACCCCCTCCCCGGCAGCCTCGATCATCCGCAGGGCGGCTTCCAGCTGGGGCCGACAGTCGCAGCGGAGAGAGCCGAAGGCATCTCCGGTCAGACATTCGCTGTGCACACGCACCAGCACCGATCCTGTGGACCGCTCGGGGTGTCCCTTCACCAGAGCCACATGTTCGCTGCCATCCAGCTCATTGCGATAGCCGATGGCACGGAAATCCCCAAAGGCACTCGGCAGCAGAGCTTCAGCCTGTCTGCGCACAAAGCGCTCCGTGGCCAGTCGGTAACGGATCAGATCGGCGATGGAGATCAGCCGCAGGCCATGCAGCCGCGCATAGCCCAGCAGCTCCGGCAGGCGCGCCATCGACCCATCCACGTTCTGAATCTCACAGATCACCCCGGCGGGATAGAGGCCCGCCAACCGCGCGAGGTCGACCGCGGCTTCGGTATGCCCGGCCCGCTTGAGCACCCCACCCTCCCGGGCCCGCAGGGGGAACACATGGCCAGGCCGGCGGAGGTCTGCCGGACGGCTCTGGGGGTGAATGGCCACCTGAATCGTTCGGGCCCGATCTTCCGCTGAGATGCCCGTGCCCACCCCATGCTCCGGGCCCGCATCCACACTCACGGTGAAGGCGGTCTGGTTGCTGTCGGTGTTGTGATCCACCATCAACGGCAGATCCAGCCCATCCAGGCGCTCCCCCTCCATGGCGAGGCAGATCAGGCCCCGCGCTGCGGTGGCCATGAAATTGATCTGCTGGGGCGTGGCGAACTGGGCGGCGCAGATCAGATCCCCCTCATTCTCCCGGTTCTCGTCATCCACCACCACGATCGCCTCGCCATTGCGAATGGCCGCCAGGGCATCGGCAATGCAGTCAAAGTGAACGGCTGGCTCGCTGGGGCTGGACTGGCGCTCTGGAGTGAGAGTCAAGGAATTCAGTGAACACAAGAGCTCAGGCTGCTTTCTTTATAGAACCCTGCCGGAACCGCCCGAGAGCCTGTCCTTGGGGAGCTCAAAGCTGGGGCCCCTAAGATTCGCCGTTTGCAAGCCAGCGGATGTCGGCAGGGCGCGTCGCGGTGATCGGAGCCAGCGGTTACGGCGGCCTTCAGACCCTTCGTCTGCTGCAGGGACACCCCCAGCTCACGGTGAGCTTCCTCGGCGGGGAGCGGAGCAGCGGCAAGCGCTGGAGCGAACTGGTGCCTTTCCTTCCTCTGGACGGGGATCCGGTGGTGCAGGCCTGCGATCCGGACACCATCGCCGCCGCCGCCGATCTAGCCGTGCTCAGCCTGCCGAATGGTCTGGCCTCTCAGCTCGTTCCACCGCTCCTGGCCAAGGGCGTGAAGGTGGTGGATCTCTCGGCTGATTACCGCTACCGCTCCCTGAGCCACTGGCGGGAGATTTACAGCAGCGAAGCCCGCAGCCACCCTCGCGATGACGGTGACCTCTGTGCTGAAGCGGTGTATGGCCTGGCGGAGTGGGAGGCCCAGAAGATCGGCAGGGCACGACTGGTGGCGGCACCTGGCTGTTTCCCCACGGCCAGCCTGCTTGCCCTGTTGCCCTTCCTAAGCCAGGGGTTGATCGAGCGCAACGGGATCGTGATCGATGCGAAAACCGGCACCTCCGGTGGCGGTCGTGCCGCGAAGGAACATCTATTGCTGGCGGAGGCTGGAGAAGCCGTGGCGCCCTACGGCGTGATCGGCCACCGCCACACCAGCGAGATCGAACAGCAGTGCAGCCTCGCCTGCGGTCATCCCCTGCTGGTGCAGTTCACCCCGCACCTGATGCCAATGGTGCGTGGGCTGCTGGCCACGGTCTATGCCCGCCTGCGGGATCCTGGCCTCACCGCCGATGACTGCACCACCCTGGTGAAAGCCGCCTATCGGCAGAGTCCCTTTGTGGAAGTGCTGCCCGTCGGCACCTACCCGGCCACCAAATGGGTGCGGGGAACCAATAGGGCACTGCTATCGGTGCAGGTGGACCGGCGCACGGGCCAGCTGATCGTGATGAGCGCGATCGACAACCTCGTCAAGGGTCAGGCGGGGCAGGGGGTGCAGTGCCTCAACCTGATGGCTGGTCTGCCGGAGGAGATGGGGTTGCCGCTGATGCCTTTCTATCCCTGAGGGATGCGCTCAAGCCGCTGGGCCGCCAGGGCCACCCCAAGGGGAAGGATGCGGTGTTCCTGGCGGTGAATTCTGGCGGCCAGGCGCTGGGGATCATCCCCGGGGAGCACAGGCACGGCAGCCTGAACCAGGATCGGCCCGCTGTCGACCTCCGGACGCACCAGGTGCACGGTGCAGCCGCTGAGGCAAACCCCGGAGGCCAGGGCTTGGCCCACCGCATCCAGGCCACGGAAGCTCGGCAGGAGGGACGGGTGAATGTTGATCAGGCGATCCGGAAAGGCCTCGATCAGACGCGCGGTGACGATGCGCATCCATCCCGCCATCACCACGAGATCCACCGAAGCCTCCTGAAGGGCATCAATGAGCGCCTGATCCAGATCCTCACGGCTTGAAAACGCGCGGTGGTCAATCCACCGCCAGGGCACTCCAAGGCGCTCAGCCCTGCCCCTGGCGCCGCAGCCCTCGTTGTTCACCACGAGAAGCTCCACGCTGGCCTGGAGCCTCCCCACTCGCGTGGCCTCCACCAGGGCCTCGAAATTAGAGCCCTCCCCGGAGGCCATCACCCCCAGCCGAAGCGGCCCCTGGTGCTGGGGCCAGGGCTGTGGCATTGGCCACTGGAGTGTCGGCTGAAGATCGCTAGGGTTTGGCACATCCATGAGCTTGGAGAAGGCAGAACACATCCCATGTCCCATCTCACCATCCTCCCCACGGTGCTGCGAGAGACCGACCTCCTGGTGGCCGCACTTGATGGTCTCCAACTCCATCCCAAGCGGGAGGGCAGGGTCCTCGGCTTCGCCGGGGAGATGGAGCCGGTGGCCGTGGCGATCCAGCTGAATGACCACCTCAGCCTGGGCTGGCGAGAGCAGGAGGACGGCACGCTGGCCCTCGTGGCTGATCTGGAACGGCTGAGCCGCTTCACAGCCTTGCCGGCCTTGCTGGCAGAGATCACCCACGCCTACGCCGCGCGCCTGGCGCTGCAGCAAGCCTCCCGGCATCTCAGCGGTGCCACGGTGGATCTTGTCAGCTGATTCCAGGTTGGCCGCTCTTCTGAGCCTCGATCTCCGGGCTCCAAAGAATCATCTGGTCCAGGCCAGGCTCCACTTCACACCGAAGCAACGGCGCACGGAACTGCGGATGCCGGGCTGGACGCCGGGGTCCTACCTGATCCGCGACTACGTCCGCACCCTGGAAGGACTGGAGGTGTGGCAAGGGCCGGAGCAGCTGCCCGCCAGGCGTCTGACCCCCGCCAGCTGGCTCCTGCAGCTCGATCAGCTCGGCCCCCTCGAGGTTCGCTACACGATCCAGGCCACGGACCTCACGGTGCGCACCTGCCATCTCAATGGGGACCATGGCTTCCTGGCCCTGGCCGGCGTTGCGCTGGAGATCAGTGGCGCTCGCTGGGATCCCCACGAGCTGGAGCTGATCCTCCCCGAGGGATGGAAGGCCTTCCTCACCCTCCCCCAGGTGGACCCATGGCGCTGGCGGGCCGAAAGCTTCGATGCCCTGATCGACAGCCCGGTGGAGGTGGGACCCCACCGGGAGCATGCTTTCAGGGTGGCCGGGGTTCCCCACCGTTGGGTGAGCTGGGGAGGGGATCCAATGCTGGAGTCCACCTGGCTCGAGGATGTGGAACGGATCGGCCTGGCCTGTTGCCGCCTCATGGGGGAGGAGCGGCCTCCGGGGGATCCCTATCTCTTTGTGCTGCATCTGCTGAACGAGGGCTACGGCGGGCTGGAGCACAATCACGGAGCGGTGTTGCAGTTCAGCCGCAAACGCCTGGCCACGCCTAAAGGGCGACGCAACCTTCTGCAACTGGTGGCCCACGAATACCTGCATCAGTGGAACGTGCGGCGCCTGAAACCCGCCGAGCTCACCCCAGTGGACTACGGGCAGCCGGTCCCAGTCCCCACGCTCTGGTTTGCAGAGGGGGTCACCAGCTATTACGACCAGCTGCTGGTGGGCAGTTGCGGTCTCTGTGAGGAGGACGACACCCTCGCGGATCTCAGTGAAGACCTGAGCCGCTATCTGCTCTGTGACGGCAGGCACGTTCAGAGCCTCAGAGACAGCAGCCTGGAGGCCTGGGTGAAGCTCTATCGACAGGACGCCTATTCCGGCAGCAGCCAGGTGAGTTACTACCTGAAAGGGGCTGTACTGGCCTTGGTTCTGGATCTGCATCTGCGCCGCCACGGCTCTTCCTTAAGCAAGGTGTTGCGGCTCCTCTGGCAGCGGTTCGGGCAGTGGGGTGGGGGCTACCGCGAAGAGAATCTGCTGAGCGCGTTCAGCGACCAGGCCAAGGATCTGTCCACTCTCCTGCCCCAATGGCTCTGCAGTAGGGAAGATCCAGATCTGATGTCTTATCTGCGGGATGTGGGCTTGACCCTTGAGGCAGAACCTGCCACCCAGAGCGATCCAGGGTGGGTGGTGGAACGCCTCCCTGCGGTGGGACTACGGCTCAAGGGTGTGGCCCGACACGGTGCGGCGGAAACTGCAGGGCTGGATGTGGGGGATGAGGTGCTGGCCTTGAACTGCCAGCGGCTCCTTCACCTGGAGGATCTGGAGCCACACCTGAGTGCCAGGACCGAGGCTGCCGGCCCGATCCAGGTGCTCTACTGCCGGGATGGTCAGGTTCGGGACACCTGGCTCACTCCTGCCCCTCCAGGGATTCGCCAATGGAGGCTCAGGAGGGATCCCGATGCAAACCCAGAAGCTCTGGCACGGCGCCGCCAATGGCTGGAGCTGGTGCCATGACACTGCCAGCGCAGGTCAGGGGCGTTCTGATGGGGATGGCGGGAGCCACCCTGGTGGCCTCGGGCATGGTGCTCTGGCTGATCCGTGGGGCCGGCGGCAGCCCCCAGACCAGCGGCACACCCTCCCTGCTGGACATTCTCGAAGACGTGCGGCGGAACAAGCCCTCGCAACAGCCTTCCGGGCGTCCCGCCCCCAAGGCACCGCCGCAGACCGCCTGGACCTCTCCCCTCACCCAGGCCTGTGCGCCTTTGGATCCAGCCCTGCGGGAGAGACTCCGGGGCCAGCTCGCCGCCCTCCAAAGCCGCACCGTGCGGCTCACCATCCACCCCAGCAACTACGGCGAGCGGCTCACCAGGGATGCCTTTGGCAATCCTCTGGATCCAACCCCCCGCATGGTGGTGCTTCATGAAACGGTCTATGGCCTGAGATCCGCTGTGAACACGTTCCTCACCCCCCACCCCCGGGACGACGATCAGGTGAGCTACCACGTGTTGATCGGTGAGAAGGGCGAGGTTGTGCAAGCCGTTGATCCCAGCAAACGGGCCTTTGGCGCGGGCAATTCAGCCTTTCAGCGGAGGTGGGCCGTCACCAACAAGAAGGTGGGTGGATCAGTGAACAATTTCGCCCTGCATCTCAGCCTGGAGACCCCACTGGATGGAGAGGATCAGGAGGGGCGCCACAGCGGCTACAAGCCAGCCCAGTACGACGCCATGGCCGTGGTGCTGGCCGATTGGATGGGCCGTTATCCCATTGCCGCTGATGCCATCACCACCCACCGGCATGTGGACCTCGCCGGCGAACGGGCCGATCCCCGCAGTTTCGACTGGAGTCAACTCAGCAGACGCCTTCACGCCCTTGGAGTGGTCTGCTGAGGGAGCGCAAGGCTTTGGTCAGATGATCGGGCTGGTCTGCTGCTGGCGTTTGCTGTAGATAACTTCGTGCAGGGCAGGATCCTGCATGTACCGGAGGATGCGGGCCGGGTAGTCCAGCTTGCCGTTGTGCAAATAGGCAAGGGTTGCGAGGCCCTTTGCATCCCGTGGATGGCCGCTGGCCATCAGCATCCTGCCCTTGGGGAGTTCCAGACTGGCTGAAAGCCGGGCGAACTTGCCCACCAACAGCTCAACATTGTGGTCGGGGTCGAGCAACTGGAAACGGGCCTCCTGGATCTGCTCCGGAGTGGCGTTCTCCTCGAGCAACCCCTGCTTCACCATCTCGCCCACACTCAGCTGGGCCGGGCCCTGGGTTTGAAAGAAACCGCTGCGGACGGCCAGGGGACTGTCTTCACCAGGCTTGGCGTGTTGCATTTCGTCGAACAACACCGCCGCCACCAGCATGGGATTGATGTGCTGGCGGGCGCTGTGGCGGAGGATCAGGGGGCGCAGCTCCTCCAGCCGGGAGAGCGTGTGGTTGCGCAGGGGCTGAATCTGATCCAGGCCTTCGGTGAAGAGCTGGGCGATGGCCGGTTGGGGGCCATGCACTCCAAAGCGGCGATTCAGCTCACGCAATTCCTCTGCAGTGAAATCCACTGGATCCGGACGCTGGCCCTCCAGAGGGGACTGACGGGCCGCTTCCGAGCTAGGGCCGACAAGGGGGGAAACAACCGCTGGAGAATGCACCAGAGGGCTCCGTGCCGCCAAGGCCAGAACAGCACCAGAGAAAAGTGCTGTGAGCAGGGCCGAGGGGAGAAGGCCGATCAGGTGTCGCGGGAGGGGAGACATCGGCTGGGAGTCAGTTCGACAGAAACCAGGAGGGCTTCTGCGAACATTTGTGAAACCATTATTTGCCCTGCGGGGCAACTGTCCAGCCCCAGGCCGTTCGGTCCTCCCGCTGGCCTACCCCCAAACGGGCCCATCAGGCGGTTCAGTACCGTGCATGGGCATGCGCGGTCTCTCTGCAGTGATGTCCACGCCTCTGTCGTCGACTGCTCTCCCGCCGCTCCGGGCATCGGAACCCGCCCAACTCTGGCAACGCTTTCAAGCCCTGCTCTGGTACAACCAGTCCCTGGGATGTTGGCTGGATCCCAGCAGGATGGGGCTCACCGGTGAGGATCTGCAGGCCCTTGAGCCCCAGTTCACTGGCGCCTTTGGGGCCATGGCCGCCCTGGAGGCAGGCGCCATCGCCAACAAGGATGAGCAGCGCCAGGTGGGACACTACTGGCTCCGCAATCCTGATCTGGCACCAACCCCCGAAGTGGGGGCGCTGATCCGAGGGGAAATCGATCGCCTGGAAACCTTCGGCCAGCAGGTGATTCAGGGCGCCATTCAAGCACCAGGCGGCCCATCCTTCACCGATGTGCTCTGGATTGGAATCGGTGGATCGGGACTTGGCCCCGTGCTGATAGTGAAGGCTCTCCAGCACCAAGGGAAGGGTCTCCCCTTCCATTTCATCGACAACGTTGATCCTCAGGGCATCAGTGCCACCCTGGCCAACCTCGGCAAGCGGCTCCTCACAACACTCGTGGTCGTGGTGAGCAAATCAGGAGGCACCCCCGAACCCCGCCTGGGGATGGAGCAGGCCCGAACGCGGCTGGAGGCTATCGGGGGCCACTGGCCTCAGCAGGCGGTGGCCATCACCATGCACGGCAGCCACCTGGATCAGCTGGCCAGCTCGGAGGGCTGGCTCTCCAGCTTCGACATGCCGGACTGGGTGGGGGGGCGCACCAGCATCACCAGTGCCGTTGGCCTCCTGCCAGCGGCCCTGATCGGGGCCGATCTGCGCCGTTTCCTTGAGGGGGCGGCCGCCATGGACCAACTCACCCGCGTAGCAGACCTTCGCACCAACCCTGCCGCCCTGCTGGCGGCCTCCTGGTATGCCGCCGGCGGCGGGCAGGGCCGTCGCGACATGGTGGTGCTCCCCTACCGCGACCGGCTGGAGGTGTTCAGCCGCTATCTGCAGCAGCTGGTGATGGAATCCCTCGGCAAACGACTGGATCGCAACGAAGCGGTGGTGCATCAGGGCCTCGCCGTCTATGGCAACAAGGGTTCCACTGACCAGCACGCCTATGTGCAGCAACTTCGGGATGGGCTGGACAACTTCTTCGTGGTGTTCATCGAAGCCCTAGATGAACCGGCCGACATTGCCGCGGTGAATGGGGAGAACCCTGCTGATTTCCTGGCGGGCTTTCTCCAGGGCACCCGCTCGGCCCTCTGTGAGGGGGGCCGCCAATCCCTCACGATCACCCTCGAGCGTTTTGATGAGCGTTCCCTCGGGGCGCTGATCGCCCTCTTTGAGCGAGCAGTGGGGCTCTATGGAGAACTGATCAACGTGAATGCCTACCACCAACCCGGTGTGGAAGCCGGCAAGAAGGCGGCCGCAGAGATTCTCACCCTGCAAAGCCGCGTGGAGAGCTGCCTGGCGGATGGTGCGCCCCACAGCCTGGAGGCGCTCGGGAAGGCGCTGGATCTGGAGAGTCCGGAGCCCCTATTCTGGATCCTGCGGCACCTCTGCTTCCGCCAAGGCCCCTATCACGCCAGTGGCGACTGGGGCCAGCCCGACTCCCTCCTCTTTCAGAGGGCCTGAGCCCTAGGGCACAAGGTTCACCAGCTTGCCTGGCACCACGATCACCCGGCGGGGAGGTTGGCCTTCCAGCCATTTGGCAGCAACCTCACTTTCCAGGGCCAGCCGCTCCAGAGTGGAGGCATCGGCATCTGCCGGTACCTCCAGATTGCCGCGCACCTTGCCTTTCACCTGGATCACCAGAGGGATGGTGTCGCGGGTGAGGGCGGAGGGATCCAGCACGGGCCAGCCAGCTCGATGCACGCTTTCTGTTGCCCCTGGATCTCCCAGCCGCTGCCAGAGCTCCTCGGCCAGATGGGGAGCGAAAGGTGCCAGAAGCAACACCAGGGTGCGGAGGGCTTCTCTGGCCACCGTGGGCCGCACCTCCGGCAGGAGCGTGGCCATGGCATTCGCCAGCTTCATCAGTTCGGAGACGGCCGTGTTGAGCTGGAGATCGCCTTCCAGATCACTGCTCACCTCCTGGATAGCGGTGTGCACGGCCCGCCGCAGATCCTTTTCTGGGGGCTGGGGTTCTGAGGGTAGGGGCTCTGCGAACACCTCCAAGCTCCCATCTCTGCTCAGGGAAAGACCCTGCTCCCTGGCCCCTTCCACCAGGCGCCAGATCCGCTGCAAGAACCTGTATTGCCCCTCCACATCGGCGTCATCCCACTCCAGATCCTTCTCCGGCGGGGCTTTGAAGAGAATGAACATCCGTGCCGTGTCGGCCCCGTAGCGCTCAATCACTGAGGTGGGATCAACACCATTATATTTTGACTTTGACATCTTATCGAAGCTCACCGTCAATGGCTCTCCAGTGATGGGATCGCGAGGATCGTTGATATCAGCAACATCCTCAGGGGCGATGTATTTGCCGGTGTGTGTATTGCGGTAGGTAAGCCCTTGCACCATCCCCTGGGTGAGCAGGCGGTCAAAGGGTTCGCTGAAATCCAGCAGGCCTCGATCCCGGAGTACTTTTGTGAAGAACCTGGAATAGAGCAGGTGGAGAATCGCGTGTTCAATTCCTCCCACATACTGATCCACCGGCAGCCAGCGATTCACGGCTTCTCTGCCGAAGGGCAGTTGATTATTCAAAGGATCCGCGTAGCGGAGGTAATACCAGCTGGAGCACATGAAAGTGTCCATCGTGTCCGTCTCCCGGCGGGCCTGCCCCCCGCAGCGAGGGCAGGCCACCTCCAGCCAGCTGGCCAGATTCCCCAGGGGAGAGCCCCCTTTGCCCTGAAGGGCCACCCCGGTGGGCAGCTCCACCGGCAGCTGGTCAACGGGGACGGGCACGTCGCCGCAGGTGGGGCAGTGCACCATGGGAATCGGGCAGCCCCAATAGCGCTGCCGCGAGATCAGCCAATCCCGAAGCCGATACTGCACGCGGGATCGGCCCCAGCCGGCCGCTTCCGCCTCGGCCACCAGCCGTTTCTTCCCCTCCTCGGAAGGCAGCCCGTCATAGGGCCCGGAGTGGATCATCACGCCCGGCTCCGTCCAAGCGCCGCCAGCGAAGACGGCAGGATCGGCACCTTCCGGCACGATCACCTGGCGCACCGGCAGTTCGTGCTGACGGGCGAAGAGAAAGTCGCGCTGGTCGTGGGCCGGCACCCCCATCACGGCCCCGGAGCCGTAGTCGGCCAGCACATAGTCGGCGATCCAGAGGGGGATGATCTCGCCATTGACAGGATTGCGCACCTGGGCGCCGATCGGCAAACCCCGCTTGGGACGATCCTCATCGGTGCGTTCCTGCTCGCTTTCTCCAGCCACGAGGTCACAGAAGGCCGCAACAGCCAGCCGCTGCTCCTCACAGGTGAGAGCCGGCACCAGGGGATGCTCGGGGGCCAGCACCAGATAGGTGACGCCATAGAGGGTGTCGGGCCGGGTGGTGAACACGGTGATGGCCTCACCAGCCGGTGAACCATCGGGGTGCACCACCGGGAAGGTGAGTTCGGCCCCGGTGGAACGGCCGATCCAATTGGCCTGCATGGTGCGCACCCGCTCGGGCCAGTGGGGCAGATGCTCCAGATCCGTCAGCAGCTGCTCCGCATAGTCCGTGATCTTGAGAAACCATTGCCGCAACTTGCGTTTCTCCACCACAGCGCCGGATCGCCAGGAACGCCCCTCCCCATCCACCTGCTCATTGGCGAGCACCGTCTGATCCAGGGGGTCCCAGTTCACGGTAGCCTCCTTCCGATAGGCCAGGCCTGCGTCCCAGAACTGCAGGAACAGCCACTGGGTCCAGCGGTAATAGGAGGGCTGGCAGGTGGTCACCTCCCGGGACCAGTCGATGGACAGCCCGAGGCGTTGCAGCTGGGCACGCATCTGGGCAATGTTGCGCTGGGTCCAATCGGCCGGATCCACGCCCCGTTCGATGGCCGCATTCTCCGCGGGCAATCCGAAGGAATCCCACCCCATTGGATGGAGCACCTGTCGCCCTCTCATCCCCTGCTGCCGAGCCACCACATCGGTGATCACGTAGTTGCGCACATGGCCCATGTGCAGGCTCCCCGAGGGATAGGGGAACATCGAGAGGGCGTAATAGGGCTGGGCCGAATCGCTCTGACCCTCAGTCCGATGAAGCTGCTGCTCCTGCCATTGCCTCTGCCAGCGTGTCTCGATCTCCTGGGGCCGGTAGCGGGAGGGATCAGTCACGGGGGGCGCTGAGGGGCGGAAAGGGAGGGCTCTCGCGTCGCGGAAGCCGATCCCACGATGGTGCCACACATGGGAATCCGACCCTCAGATGAGGGCACGCAGCAGGGTGATCGCTTCCCGATTCACCATCATCAGCGGCTGATTGGCGCTCTGGCGAACGGCAAGAAAGTGCATGTCCTGCCACTTGATCACCCCTTCCACTTCCTGCCCGCCGCTGAGGCTGAGGTTCACCACCGTGCGGGTGCGGATCAGCTCCTGGATGTGGCGCACACTCGGCAGGGAGGTGTCGAGCTTGGTGGTGCGGCTTTCAAAGTAGCTCTGCATAGGATTAGGGGTGGTTTGTGGCCCAGGCGGCAAGCAGGATGGAATTCAGCAAGTATCAGGGTCTGGGGAACGATTTTCTCCTCTTTGACCTGCGACGTCGCTCGTTCGCCATCGGGGGACTGTTGCCCGATCCTGAGCTGGTGCGGCGCCTCTGCGATCGCCGCTTCGGCGTGGGCGCTGATGGGGTCATCCTGGCCCTGCCAGCGACAGGGGAGGGGGAGCTGGCCATGCGCATCTTCAATGCCGATGGCTCCGAGGCCGAGATGTGCGGCAACGGCATCCGCTGCCTGGCCCGTTTCCTGGCCGATCGGGATGGGGATGGTCCGGGGCGTTGCTGGGAGGTGGACACGGCGGCCGGCCGCATCCGACCGGAGCTGCAGCCTGGTGGGCAGGTGCGGGTGGACATGGGGCCTCCGTTCCTGGAGCCAGCAGCCATCCCCACCCACCTGCCCGTGGGCCCGGCAGGCCTGCCCCAGGGGGAGCTGGAGGTGCTTGGAGAGTCCTGGAGCGTGGCGGCCGCTGGCATGGGCAATCCCCATGTGGTGGTGCCTGTGGCCGATGTGGCCGCCCTTGATCTGGAGCGGATCGGCTCAGCCCTGGAGGTGCATCCGGTGTTCCCGGCGCGCACCAATGTGCATCTGGTGGAGGTGCTTAGCCCCAACCACCTGTCGATGCGCGTCTGGGAGCGGGGGGCGGGCCCCACCCTGGCCTGTGGCACCGGTGCCTGCGCCACCCTGGTGGCCTGCCATCTGCTTGGCCTCAGTGAGCGGGAAGCCCGCCTGGATCTGCCGGGAGGCCCGCTGCAGATCGCCTGGGACGAAACAACTGGCCATGTGTTCATGAGCGGCCCCGCAGAAGCGGTCTTTCACGGGCGGTTGGCTGACGCGCTGGAGCAGGACCTGTTGGCCTGGTTCGGGGAGGAATCGACGCTGGGGGCCCCTGGGCCTTTCCATCCTTCCGCTGGGGCAGATCACACGGCTTCACCTCCAGGGTTGGAGCCCATCGACTGCGCCACGGCCTGCACCCAGGGCTGTCAGAGGCCCGAGTCCTGTCCGAGCGCCGAGGCTCGGGCGAGGGTGGCGGCCCTGCTGGAGGGGAGCTCCCTGGATGATCTGGTGCGACTCGCCAACGATTCCCTCGAAAGCCGGCTGCTGGGGCGACGAAGCGAGGACGGACGCGGCGGTGTCTGAGGCCATCGGGCAACGGCCGGCCCTCTACCTCGATGCCTGTGCCACCACGCCCCTCGCCGAGGAGGCGCTCCAGGCGATGGTGGTGGCCTGGCAGCAGGCCTGGGGGAATCCTTCCAGCCTGCACGCTTACGGCCTGGCTGCAGCCGATCAGCTGGAGCGGAGCCGCTGCTCAGTGGCCCTCGATCTGGGGGCAGAGCCCAAGGAGGTGGTGTGGTGTTCCGGGGGCAGTGAAGCCATCCACACGGCGCTGCTGGGGAGTGCGGAAACCCTGGAGCCTGGCCGCCTGCTGATCAGCGCTGTAGAGCATCCGGCCACAGAGGCTGCAGCTGCACAGCTCGCCGCACGGGGCTGGCAGGTGCAACGGCTGCCGGTCGACCGCCGGGGGCTGCTGCGGCTCGACGCCCTGGAGCCCCTGCTGGAGCCACCCACCCGGATGGTGTCGCTGATCTGGGGCCAGAGTGAGGTGGGCAGTGTTCAACCCATCGCCCGGGTGGGAGCGTTATGCCGGGAACGGGGCATCCGGTTCCATGTGGATGCAGTGCAGATGCTGGGCCATGCGCCCATCAACTGGACGACGCTGCCGGTGGATCTGCTGAGCGGGGCCGCCCACAAGCTGCAGGGCCCAAGAGGGATCGGATTGCTTCTGGTGCGGGAGGGGACCGCGCTGGCGCCCCTGGTCGGGGGCGTGCAGGAGCAGGGACGCCGTGGCGGAACCGAACCTGTGGCCCTCGCTGCGGGATTTGCTGCAGCCTTGCGGCGCTGCACAGCTCGGCTGGCGGCCCATAGGGGCTCTGATCCCATCGCTGGGCTGCGGGATGCCCTCTGGTTTGATCTGCAGGACCTGCCGGGGGTGGAACTGCTGGGCCCGGACCCTCGCAATCGGCACCACCGTCTGCCGCACCATCTGAGCCTGATGGTGCGCACTTCCCAGGGGCTGCCCCTGGCCGGCCGCACCCTGGTGAGGGGTCTGGCCCGCCTGGGTGTGGCCTGCAGCAGCGGCGCAGCCTGCAGTGCCCGAGGAACACATCACAAGGAGGGAACAGTCCCAGCGGGAGCCAGTCCCATCCTGCTGGCGATGGGCTACCCCCCCCAGGAGGCGGCCGCTGGACTGCGGCTGAGCCTGGGACCCTGGCTCGATCCAGGGGAGCTGGCGGCCGTGCCTAAAGCCCTTGCACAGGTGATCCGCGAGATGGACTCCTGATGAGCGCCCCTCCGGCAGGCGGCCGTTAGGGTCGTTGGCCGCAGAGCTGCCCAACCCATGCTCCCTTCCGATCTGCGCCAGGCCGAATCCCAGGCCCTGGAAGCTCTCCTCTGTGCCCTTGGGGCCGATGGAAGCGGTCGCTGGACCGTGGAGCTGCGCTTTGAAGGACTGCGCTTGTTGCCCCTGGCTCTGCGGCTGGCGAGCGCTCTGGAAGACCAGGGCCACCCCCTGAGGGTGCTGTTTCCCGATGCGGGAGCCATGGCGCTGGCTCGAAGGGATCAGCCAGCGCTGGCACCGCTGATCGCAAGCCTGCCGGATCAACGTCGCCAGCAGGAGAGCCCACCGGATGGCGAGACTCCACCCACCGAGACGGTGCCGCTCCTCTTTGTGGTGGCTCCTGGCCCATCGGATTACGAGGTTGTGGAATCCGTGTGCACGGACCACCGGGGGGGGGTTGTGCTGCTGAATCCCACCCTTGAGGATGCAGCCGTGGGCATCGGCAGCGTGGCCCGCGCCCGACGGAAGGGGTTTTTGGCCCAGTGGCAGGCGGCCTATGCCCTCCAGCCCCTGGCCGAAGGAGCCCTGCGGCGGGCCCACCCGGGTGACTGGGAGCTCTATCGGCTTGACCCTGACGGCTTCCGGCTGGCGGCTCGATTCCCTCAGAAACCCAGCAATGAAGAGCAGGCCGAAGCCCTCAGCGGGGAGGCACCCGGCGGCCTGAAGCAACAGCTGCGGGGCCTAGGGGATCTGATCGACAATCTGCAGCGCTGAGCAATCTGCAGCGCTGGGCCGGAGGGTGTGCTGCAGTGCTGGTGCCATCGGGGGATGCCCCCTAAACTTCGCCGATTCGCTTCCCCCCATGGCCAGCCGATTCCCGAGCACCCGATCCAATGGAGGCAAATCCTGGAGCCTTGTTGACGTGGCTGCCGGTGCAGCGGTGCTCCTGGCGGCCGCCGGGGTGATCTGGAGTCCCAAGCTGTCCAGTGCCGTGGCCCGGGCTACGGGGGAGGAGGTGCCCGTGACCGTCTCGGTGGATGTGCGGGGCGAACCTGCTGTGGACAGTGCAGCCCTGATCCGCAGCATTGAGTCAGAAGGAAAAGTGTCGATCGTGATCAGAAATGCCCCCCACGGCACGGTGAAAGTGGCCAAGGTTGAACCCATGCAACGCAGGCTCACGATCCTCACGCCGGAGGGCAAGCTCATCTCCACCCCCGATCCCAATCAGAAAACCTTTGGCACCTTCGATGCGCGCTTCATTCTTGAAGGCAGAGGCCGCAAAGGTGGTGGAGGTGTGGTCTTCGGCAACCAAACCCTGAAGATCGGAGCGCCAGTGGAACTGGAGGGTTCGAACTACCGCTTCAACGGCAACGTCACCAACCTCGCGATCGGCCCCTCCTGAGATGCGCTTTCTTCCCCAGCCGCACACACTGCTGATCGGGGCAGGGCTCTGCCTCCTCTCCCCATGGGTTTCCTCCGGTGCAGCCCTGGCCAACCCGGCCCTGGCCCCTCGTCAGGGATGGCCCAGGGTGGTGCCATTGATGCCGCTGCCGCCCCTGACCCCGGCCCTGAGTGCCCCCCAGCTGGGGAGCGAACCCAGCTGCGCGGGCCTCCAGCAACGGCTGGCCGCCCAGGTGGCGGGTGAACGGGACGCCTGGAGCGTGAGCATTGCCGATGCTTCGGGTCGGCTTCTCGCCGATGTGAACGGCACCCGCCCCCGGGTTCCCGCCTCCAATCAGAAGCTGGTGAGCACGGCCTTTGCCCTAGATCGATTGGGCCCTGAATTCCGGCTCAACACCCAGCTCTGGCGCCTTGGGGATGGAACCCTGCGGCTCACTGGTCAGGGGGATCCCGACCTGGCCCTGCCCCACCTGCAGCGCTTTGCCCAGCTCGCCCTCCGCTCCGGGGGCAGCAGCAGCCCAGCGGGCACTGTGGTGCGGCTGCAGGTGGCGGAGGAGCCCAAGCAGGCCTGGTGGCCCCAGGGGTGGAACTACGCCGATCGGGCCCAGTCCTACGGCGCTCCGATTACCAGGCTGGCCATCACCAGCAATGCCATTGATGACGCCGTCACCAACCCCGTCTACCGCCTCCAGGCCCTCCTGAAGCGCACCGCCAGCCAACAGGGTGGGGACATCCAGATGCAGGTGGTGCCCGCGGAGCAACCCCTGCCCTCCGATGCCGTGTTGCTGCACGAGGAACCCTCCACCTCGATGCAGGGTCTCCTGAGCCTGGCCAACACGGAGAGCCACAACTTCACGGCTGAAGTGCTGCTGCGTTCTGGAGCCGGCACCTGGGATCTTCCCGAGGCTGTGCGGCGTGAATCCGTCTGGCTCGGCCAGCAGGGTCTGCCCATGCAGGGCGTGCGCGTGGCCGATGGCAGTGGCCTGGATCGCACCAACCGGCTCACCAGCCGCTTCCTCACGGCTCTGCTGCTTCGCATGGATCAGCACCCCTACGGCCGCACTTACGTGAGTTCGATGGCCATCGCCGGCCAACGGGGCACCCTCCGCAATCTGTACAAGGGCACCAGCCTGGATGGCAGGGTGTACGCAAAAACCGGCACTCTCACAGGTGTTCGCTCCATCAGCGGGCTGTTGGTCACCGAAGCTGGCCCCCGCTATTTCAGCGCCATTGCCAATGGCGCCAGCACTCCGAACGCCACCATCGGACGGATCCTCAGGGATGCTCAGAATGTGAACCTCTGCCTTTGAAGCAGGGGTGTCTGTCCACAAAAAATCCCTGGGAGAATCTGACAGGCTTTCACTGGCTGTCAAGCTCCCTTCCAGGGGGAGATTTGGACAGGGTCAGCTGGCGAGTCGGCCCCCTGCAGCCTTGCGCAGCCGATTAGCCGCCTGCTTCGCCCTGGCACGCACATTGCCGGCCCCGTCCACTCCCCCATAGGAGGAAGCGTCCACCTGGGGTGAAGCTGGGGCTGTGCTCCCACCGGCCAGAGCTGTGGTGTCTTTGCCCTGCAACCGCATCAGTTCCCGGCGGCCTCCCAGCACGATCTGGCTGAGGTCCTTGAGACGGGTTTCC
>JBJTQT010000187.1:0-5034 GCA_046075745.1 Cyanobium sp.
GCAGCAGATAGCGCATGATGTCGCTTCGCACAGAGGGATCACCATGGTTGATGTCGCGAAAGCTCTCGTAGTTGAACGTGCTCCCGGGCCGATACGACACCGCTTCCTCGCAGTTGCCCCGCTGGTCCAAGGGGGTGCCGCCGAGCTTGGAGGCGGGATTCGAGAACGCCTCATCGCTGCGGCAGATCGCCTTTGTGCCCCAGGCCGGGTTTTGAAAATCCGCCCAGCCAGCCATGCCATCCCGGTGGTTGATCACCACATCGGCGATCGGCTCCACCCCCTTAGCCAGCAGGGCCCGCAGGAGCTGCTGCTGCTGTGCCCGGCTGCCGTAGCTGTTGTCGAAGCGGAAATACTCCTTCGGGTTGTAACCCGCGCTGGCCTCCCCCGCATACACCGGGGGCGGCAGCCAGATCAGATCAAAGCGCCCCGCTGCAATCGCCGGCACCTTGGCCCGCACCACCTCATACCAGGGCTGCTGGCCAAACTGCGGAAAGCGCGCCTTGCCATGGCGATACGACTCCCAATAGAAGCCCTGCAGCAGTACGCGGCTGTCATTCCAGGGGGCGGGGCTTGCGGATGGCCTGGCGCCCTGGGCCCAGGTGGGGGCCACCATCCCTGCAGCGACAGCGACCGACAGGACCGCTGGAGTGACCCTCCGCCAACGACCCGCGCGGAACCGCAGCCAACGGAGCGGACACAATCGGGCAGCGTTGCTCATGGCCTGGTCAGCGGGCCTTCAATCCCCCACTTCTAGCCACGAGCCCGGGTGGGGGGCCAGATACTCCGCCTCCTCCGCCCCAGCAGCCCCCGGGGCAGGAGCTGGAGCCGGTGCCGTCAGGCAGAAATCCATGGCGATCGACACGCGCCGCTCCTCCGTCGTGCTGTTCTCCAGCACCCCATGATCCACCGAAGCGGGGAACAGCACCAGCAGCCCCGCCCGGGGCGCCACATCCCACCAGGGGGCATTCCAGGCCTGGGCCCCGGGATGCTCCGCCGCGATCGGCCCCCCATGACCCACCGCCAGACCCGGCACCAGCTCATTGGCCTGGCGCGGCGGCCAGAGCCGCAGGCAGCCATCCGCCCCGCTGCTAGCACCGGTGAGGTAGTAGATGGCGCTGAGGTGGGCATTGGGGTGGTGATGGCGTCCGATCCCCTGCCCCGCCTCACTCACCACCGGCCAGGCCCGCTGCAGAAAGAGCGACACCAGGCGCCGGTCAAACCCCAGGGCCTCCACATAGGCCGCCGCCTCCAGCCCCAACCGGTGGAGCAAGGGCTGGAAGGCGGGATGGTGGTGGAGCTGGCCGGCACCATGCAGATCCCCTGTCCACGCGCACCCCTGCTGGGGATTGCCCGTGGCCTCCCCCCGCAACTTCAGGATCTCCTGCAGCAGCACCGCCGTATCCAGGGGGTCGGGCGCCAGCTGCACCTGGCCCAGGGCCAAGGGGAAGAGGGGCTTGAGGGAGAGGCTGCCCACCCTCAGGGGGCCAGAAGCGGGAGGATCAGCAGAAGGCATCGCTGGGCAAGGAGTCTGGGCGGGAAGAAGGATGCAGATGGCCGGCAGCTCCAGCCTCCCCAAGAGCATGGCGTAGGGCCGGCCAGATAGGTTGTGGAAGATTCTCTTGTCTCTTCTGGAGGCCTTGTGATGGTCATCCGCCGCCAACTGCCTTCCTTCGCCGCCACCCTTGGCGTCACCCTTGGTGCCACGGTGCTGATGAGCATGGCAAGCAGTGCCGCCCAGGCCCAGTGCCGCTCCCTGATGCCCATCGGCGGAGGCGGAGTGCCGGTGGTGGAAAAGCGCATCAGCCCGGATCGGCTCGTGGGCCGCACCAACTGGAACACCGACTTCACGGTGGACCGCAGCTTCAGCAGCTATCGCGTCAACTTCCAATCGGCCTCCACCGGCCAGGGGGTCTTCCCCGTGGGGGTGTTTCTGAGGTTCACCGATGGCAGCAACCTGCAGGTGGTGAATGAAAACCTCACCCTCAATCCCGGCCAGCGTCGTGCCCTGGGCCCGTTCCCGGCCGTGCCGGGCAAACGCACGAGCCAGGTGAACGTGCGGGTGGGCTCCAGCACCATGCCCGGCTCCACCGGTTTCAGCTATCGGGTGTCGGTGGAAGGCTGCAACTAGATCATGCACCGGGTGCAGAGCGGGTCTGCCATCACTCCCGATACACCGCCAACGCCGCCAAAAGCCCGCCGGCGAACCCCGCCGCATGGCTGATCCAACTCACCCCCGGTGGGCTGACAAATGGCAGCAACGCCGGCAGCAGCCCTCCATAGGCCAACACACAGCCCAGGGAGAGCAGCACTGAGAGGGGGCGTTTCTCCAACCAGCCGATCAGCAGCAAGTAGCCCAGCAGGCCATACACAACTCCCGAGAGCCCATGGCTGGCCGACGGCCAAAGCAGCCACACCGGCACCTGCAGCAGCAACACACAGATCCAGACCGCCCAGTAGTCCCGGGTGCCCTTCAACAACACCAGCCAGGAGAGGGGCAGAAACCAGATGGAGTTGCTGATCAGATGGCCAAAACCGCCGTGGCTGAAAGGGGCCGTGAGCAAGCCCCACCAGGGCCCCCCATGCACCAAGGGAAGGTTCCAGCGGCCACCAAACACGAGCTGGTCGATCAGCTCCTGGGCCCAGGGGAGCGCCAGGATCGCAACAGGCAACAAGGCCCGGCGCTTCAGGCGGGCCAGGGATTGATCCAGACGCAGGGCCAGGCCCATCGGAAAGGCTCAGCCCATCGCTGAGGCACCACCCACCACTTCCAGGATTTCCTGGGTGATGGCCGCCTGGCGTGCCTTGTTGTAATCCAGGGTCAACGTCTTGGCGAGGGCCTTGGCGTTGTCGCTGGCGTTGTTCATGGCCGTCATCCGGCTGGCCAGCTCACTGGCGGCCGCTTCCTGGAGGGAGCGCAGCAGCTGGTTGTCCAGATAGAGCGGCAGCAGGGCATTCAGCAGCTGATCCGGGCTCTGCTCAAACACGAAATCCGGCGAGAGGGGCGCCTGGCTGTTGTCGATGGCCACCTTCTCCACACCGAGCTGGCCATCTTTGGTGACCAGCCGGAAGATCTCATCCTCCGCATCGGCGATGCCCTGGGGATCGAGGGGCAACAGGGTTTGCACCACCGGCGCCGAACTCACCAGGTTGATGAACTTGGTGTAGATGATCTCCACCCGATCGGTGCTGTCGGAGAGGAAATCCGCCAACACCTGCCTGGCGATGCGGTTGGCGTCGCTGGCTGTCGGGACCTGCTCCAGGCCGGAGAAGGTGGCGCGGATCTTGTAGGTGTCGGCCCTGTTCTGGAAGTAGGTGATGGCCTTGCGGCCCATCAGCACCAGATCCACCTGCAGCCCCTGGGCCTTGAGCTCGGCGTAGCGCTGCTCGGTTTTCTTGATCACCGAGGAGTTGTAGCCGCCGCACAGACCCCGATCGCCCGTCACCGAGAGCAGGGTGACGGAGTCGACGGCCCGCCCCTTGAGCAGGGGCGAATCGGCCGTTTCAAACGACATCCGGGTTTCCAGGTTGTGCAACACCCGCGCCAGCCGGTCCGCAAAGGGTCGGCTGCGCAGCACCTGCTCCTGGGCCCGACGCACCTTGGCTGCGGCCACCAGCCGCATGGCTTCAGTGATCTTGCGGGTGTTCTTGACGGAGCTGATCCGGTCGCGGATCTCCTTGAGGTTTGCCATCTGCGCGAACCTCAGGCCGCAGCCAGCATGGACGCCTTCACTTCAGCGATGGCGGCCTTGAGCGTGGCTTCCGAGGCCTCGCTGAGCTGCTTCTCGCTCATCACGGCGCTGATGTAATCCGCCTTGTTGGTGCGCAGATACTCCCTGAGCTCCCGGCAGAATTGCGGCACTTGATCCACCGGCACGTCGTCGATCAGACCCTTCACGCCGGCGTACACCACGGCCACCTGCTCGGCCAGGTTGAGGGGGCTGAACTGGGGCTGCTTGAGCAGCTCGCGCAAGCGCTTGCCCCGGCCCAGCTGGGCCTGGGTGGCGGCATCGAGGTCGGAGGCGAATTGGGAGAAGGCCGCCAGTTCATCGAACTGGGCCAGCTCCAGCTTCAGGGTGCCGGCAATCTTCTTGATCGCCTTGGTCTGGGCGGCACCGCCCACCCGGCTCACGGAGATGCCCACGTTGATGGCCGGGCGCAGGCCGGAGTTGAAGAGGTCGGAGCTGAGGAACACCTGCCCATCGGTGATCGAGATCACGTTGGTGGGGATGTAGGCCGAAACGTCACCCGCCTGAGTTTCGATGATCGGCAGGGCGGTCATCGAGCCCTTGCCCATGGCATCGGAGAGCTTGGCGGCCCGCTCCAGCAGGCGGCTGTGGCAATAGAACACGTCGCCGGGGTAGGCCTCACGGCCGGGGGGGCGGCGCAGCAGGAGCGACATCTGGCGATAGGCCTGGGCCTGCTTGGTGAGGTCGTCGTACACCACCAGGGTGGCCTTGCCCTTGTACATGAAGGATTCGGCGATCGCGGCGCCGGTGTAGGGCGCCAGGTATTGGAGGGCTGCGGGGTCGGAGGCATTGGCCGCCACGATCACGGTGTAATCCAGGGCGCCGCGCTCCCGGAGCACCTCCACCACGTTGGCCACCGAAGCCGCCTTCTGGCCCACCGCCACATACACACACACGACGTCTTCACCCTTCTGGTTGATGATCGTGTCGAGGGCAATGGCGGTCTTGCCGGTCTGGCGGTCGCCAATGATCAGCTCCCGCTGGCCCCGGCCGATGGGGATCATGGCGTCGATGGCGGTGATGCCCGTCTGCATGGGCTCATGCACCGACTTGCGCTGGATGATGCCCGGCGCCATCGATTCGATCAGGCGGGTTTCACTGGAGGGGATCTCACCCTTGCCATCGATGGGCTGACCGAGGGAATTCACCACCCGACCCAACATGCCGTCACCCACGGGCACGGCAGCGATCTTGCCGGTGGCCTTCACCGTGCTGCCCTCCTGGATCCCCAGGCCCTCGCCCATCAACACCACCCCAACGTTGTCCTCTTCGAGGTTGAGGGCGATGC
>JBJTQT010000188.1:0-8094 GCA_046075745.1 Cyanobium sp.
TTTCTCCTCCACAGCCCCGTAGTAATCACCGATATTGAAGGCGTAGAAATCAAAGGATTCCGTGGCGTCGGCACGCCACAAGCGCAGCCGATCGCAGGTGTTCACCCGATAGCCCAGCACGGGCACATCGTGCGGCACGCCGATGGCGAGCTCCGCAGGAATCCAGCGCACCCGGTAGGTGCCGTGGTCGTCGTGATGGGCCTGGGTGCGGCCGCAAAAGCCGACAAAACAAGCCTGATCCGGCTGGGGAATCTCCCAGGGCCAGCCCGCCTTCAGCCATTTGTCGGTGATCTCCACCTGCCAGCCGTCGCGAATCAGCTGGTCGAAGATGCCGAATTCGTAGCGGATGCCATAGCCCGTGGCGGGGATTTCCAGGGTGGCGAGGGATTCGAGAAAGCAGGCCGCCAGCCGACCCAGGCCGCCGTTGCCCAGGCCGGGTTCCTCCTCCACCTCCAAAATCTCTTCGATGTTGTTGATGCCGAAGCGCCGCAGGGCTTCCGCCGCCTCCCGCTGGATGCCCAGCATCAGCAGGTTGTTGCTGAGCTGGGGGCCGATCAAAAATTCCGCGGAGAGGTAGGCCACCACCCGGGTTGGCGTGGCGTTGATGGCCTCATTGCCCGCCAGATAGCGCGTCATCAGCCGATCGCGCACCGCATAGCTCAGGGCCATGTAGAGGTCGTGCCGGCTGGCGCTCGGGGCCAGCTTGCCCAGCGTGTAGAAGAGATGCTCCGTCATCCCGTCGAACACGTCCTCCGCCAGCAGGCCGCTGCGGTCGGGGTCGGCATAGCAGCCGGGGGTGGGAAGACGCAGGTTGCGGGGCTGCTGGATCGTCATCTTGCCGTCGTCTGACGATGGGTCCGGAACCCCCCGACCGTAGCGTTACCTACCGATTCCTGCCCGCAGGGTGCTGGGGCCGACACCGGAGCAGGCCTCCGCGACCTTCGGGGGCTCCCTAGCATCCGGGCGCCGATCCGCCCTGGGTATGACCCCCCTGAATCCTTCCGGTGCTGCTCCCTGGAGGTTTGCGGGCCACCCGGTGCACGCGGTGCACCAGGCCCCGAGCCATCCGGAAGGCCCTGCCATCCTTCTGGTGCATGGCTTCGGCGCCTCCACCGATCACTGGCGCCACAACCTCCCCGTGCTCGCCCGCAGCCATGAGGTGCATGCCATCGATCTGCTGGGCTTCGGCCGCAGCGCCAAACCCGAAGGCCTGCCCTATGGAGGTGCCCTCTGGCGCGATCAGCTGGTGGCCTACGTGCAGGAGCGCATCGGCCGCCCCACCGTGCTCGTGGGCAATTCCCTGGGGGGCTATGCCGCCCTCGCCGCCGGAGCGGCCCTGAGCCCTGCCGGCGCCGCTGGGTCGCCCCTCGCCGCCGGTGTGGTGCTCCTCAATGCCGCCGGACCCTTCAGCGAGGAGCAGGCGCCCCCCAGCGGCTGGGGGGCCATCGCCCGCCGCACCGTGGGCCGCGCCATCTTCACCAGCCCCCTGGTGCAGCGCCTGCTCTTTGAAAATCTGCGGCGGCCCGCCACCGTGCGGCGCACCCTGCAGCGGGTGTATGTGGATCAGACCAACGTGGATGACGACCTGGTGGACGCCATCCTGCGCCCCTCCAGGGATCCAGGGGCCTTCGGGGTGTTTCGCACCGTCTTCGACATCCCCCGGGGTGAGCCCCTCGATGCCCTCTTCGCCGAGCTGGATGCCCCCCTCCTGCTGCTCTGGGGCCTGCGGGATCCCTGGATCAATGCGGAGGGTCGCCGCGCCAGCTTCGCCCGCCATGCGCCCCCCCGCACCACCGAGGTGCTGCTCGCTGCCGGCCACTGCCCCCATGATGAGGTGCCCCAGCAGGTGAACACCGCCCTGTTGGAGTGGCTTCACACCCTCACCCCCGCCACCCCCTGCCCGGCATGACCCTCACCCGCCAGGAGGCCCCCTACCCCCACTGGCTCTACACCCATCCCGGCAGCGGCGATGCCCTGCGGCTGGTGCCCGAGCGCGGTGGCCTGGTGACCGGCTGGCGCAGCGGCGGCCGCGACTGCCTCTACCTGGATGAGGCACGCTTCGCTGATCCGGCCCTTTCAGTGCGGGGCGGCATCCCCGTGCTCTTTCCCATCTGCGGCAACCTCCCCGGCGATCGCCTCCCCCTGCCCCAGGGCGACTTCACCCTCCCTCAGCACGGTTTCGCCCGGGATCTCCCCTGGAGCCTGGAGCCCCTCGCCGACGGTGAAGGGGTGGCCCTCACCCTGGTGGATGGCCCCACCACCCGGGCCGCCTACCCCTTCGCCTTCCGGCTCCAGCTGGAGCTGCGCCTCGCTCCAGGCACCCTGGCCATCGCTGCCCTGGTGAGCCACACCGGCCCGTCTGAGGCGCCGCCCATGCCCTTCAGCCTCGGCCTCCATCCCTATTTTCTGGTGAGCGATCCGGCCGCCGTGCAGTTGGAAGGCTTGCCGGAGCGCTGCTTTGATCACCTCAGCCAGGCGGAGACCGCCACCGCCGCCCAATTGGAACGCCTCGCCGCGGGAGTGGATCTGCTCGCCCGGCCCAGCGGCGGCGCCGTGACCCTCCGGGATCCAGGGGCTGGCACCACCCTCAGCCTGGAGATCACCTCCCCCCTCGATCGGGTGGTGATCTGGACCGATCCGCCCCGCCCGATGGTGTGCCTGGAACCCTGGAGCGGCCCCCGGGGCGCCCTGCTCAGCGGCGATGGACGGCTTGCCTTGCCCCCGGGCGAGAGCCTCCGCCTCTCGTGCCGCTATCGAACAGCGACCGGCTGAGGCGACGCCACCCCCGGCAGGCGGCCTGGCGCCAGCTGGCTGATTGGATCGAACTGCCGTTTCACCGCCTCGATCAACTCCCGGGCTGGGGCATCGCACCAGGCCCGCACGCCCGCGCCCTCCGGCTGGGCCAACACCGTCAGGTGGCCCCCCAGTTCCTGGCAGAACGCCCGCAGCGCCTCCACCTTCGCCGGCTCGATGGCCTCGGCGGTCCAGGCCATGCCCAGGCCACTGCCGGCACCCACCTCCAGCTGCAACGCGGCATCCCCCGCTCTGGCCAACAGCAGTGGCGTGGCATCGGGATTCACCCCCACCCGCAACAGCCAGGCCGGCTCCGGGGCCGTCAGCTCGCCTCCCCTGGCCTGCTGCAGCAGGGCCTCCAGCGCTTCGGGCTCCAGGGTGCGGGCGGGCAGGGGGCTTAGGCCCATCACGGTGCGGGTCTGGTCCTGCAGGCACGGGCCGTCCACGCTGGCCAGGGCCACCAGCAGGGCGGGGGCGCACTCCAGGCCGGCGGCCTCGGCCAGAGTGGCGCTCCACCAGTCGATCCGCTCGGGGGTGAGGGTGGAGCCCAGGAGCGCCCCCCTGAGCCCGGCCAGGGCTTTGGGATCACCCTGCAGCAGCAGGCCCGCCCGATGGGGCGGCAGGGGCAGCGTGCGCAGGGAGAGCTCGGTGATCAGCGCCAGGGAGCCCCAGCTGCCCGCCAGCAGCCGCATCAGGTTGTACCCCGCCACGTTCTTCACCACCCGCCCGCCGGCCCGGGCCGCGATGCCATCACTGCGCAGCAGGCCTACCCCGATGATCTGATCCCGCAGGCCCAGGTAGCGCTGGCGATAGCCGCCCGCCAGGCCTCTGGCCACCAGGCCGCCAACACTGCCGCCCCCCCGCGACCCGTTTGGATCCGCCTGGGGATGGGTGCCCCAGGGCGGGTCTACCGCCAGCCATTGCCCGTGGGCTGCCAACACCCGCTGCACATCCAGCAGGGGTGTGCCTGCCTCCACCGTGATCGTGAAGTCTCCAGGGTTGTGCTCCAGGATGCGTGTGAGCTTGGCGACGCTGAGGGTGGCGCAGGGCTGCATCACGGGAGCCCCCCAGTCCAGCCGGCTGCCCAATCCGGAGGGCAGCCAGGGGGAAGCTTCCTGGTGCAGGTGGCGGATGAGCTCTGGCAGCTCGTCGCGGGAGGGGTTCATCACGGCACGATGGTGCCATGGCAGAGCACCGCTTGAAGATCGTGGTGGTGGATGACGATCCCACCGGTTCCCAGACCCTCCATGGCTGCCCACTGCTGCTGCGTTGGGATCCGCCAACCCTGGCCGCCGGGTTGCGTCAATCATCCCCCTTTCTTTTCCTGCTGGCCAACACTCGCGCCCTCTCCCCCGCCGCGGCTGCTGGACGGGTGCGCCAGATCTGCCGCGGCCTGGCTTCCGCCCTGGCGGCGGCTCAAGCAGAGGGCGTGTTGGACGCCGTGCTGCTGGTGAGTCGGGGAGATTCCACGCTGCGGGGCCATTTCCCCCTGGAGGCGGAGGCCATCACCGAGGAGCTGGGCCCCATGGATGCCACCTTTCTGGTGCCCGCCTTTTTGGAAGGGGGGCGCACCACGGTGGATGGGGTGCATCGGCTGGATGGCCAGCCCGTGCATGAGACGCCTTTTGCCCGCGATGGCCTCTTCGCTTACCACACCAGTGACTTGCGCCAATGGGTGGAGGAAAAGACAGGGGGCCGCATCCCCGCAGGCCAGGTGGCGCACCTCAGCTGGCGGGAGCTGGAGGCCGCGGCCGCCAACGACGGAGCCCGCCAGGCCCTGCTTCAGCGGTTGGCGGGGCTCACCGGCAACCGCCTGGTGGTGGTGGATGGGGAGCGGCCCGACCACCTCGCTCTCTTTGGCGCCCTGGTGCGGGAGCTGCTGGCTCCTGCACCAGGGGGGGAGCGGCGGCCCCGCCGGTTTCTGTTTCAATCGGCGGCCAGCCTGCTCAACGGGCTGGCGCCTCTCCCCCCCCAGCCCTTGGCGGCGGCGGGCTTGGCCGCCCTGCGTCGCCGGGGAGCCGGCGGGGTGCCCCTGGGAGGGCTGGTGCTGGTGGGGTCCCATGTGCCCCTGGCCGATGCCCAGCTGGAGCGGCTCCTGGCGCAACCGGGCTGCCGGGGCGTGGAACTCCCCGTGGCGAAGGTGCACCGGATCCTGGAGGGGCCCTTGCCCGATCGGCTCCTTGCCTCCCTCGAAGACGCTTGGACCGAGGCTCTGCGGGAGGTGCTCGCGGCAGGCCAGACCGCCGTGTTTTTCACCAGCCGGGGGGAGCTCACCTGCCGTCATAGCCAAGAGCGGCGGGCTCTGGGCCGTGCCTTGGCCGGGACGATGGCTCGAGTGGTGGGTCGGCTTGGCCCCCTCTTGGGGTATGTGATCGCCAAGGGCGGCATCACCAGCCACACCCTGATGGCCGAGGGATTCCACCTGGGGGCGGTGGATCTCCAGGGCCAGTTGCTCCCTGGCCTGTCGCTGGTGTTGCCCGTCTCCCCAGGGCCGAAAGGGGGTCTGCAACGATCCCTGGAGGGGCTGCCAATCCTCACCTTCCCCGGGAATCTGGGGGACCAGGAGACGCTGCTCCGCGCCTGGCAGTGGATGGAGGGCACGGCGATCGCCAACCAGCCTCTCGCCTAGCCCGGCCAGGCTGCAGACCCTGAGGCTTGGGGTTCGTTCTGCTCCGCGAGCCAGTGGGAGAATCCCTTCACCTCCGGTTCGAGGGCCATCCAGAGGGCATCGCAGGCTCCCACGTGCTGCCACACCTCCGGCTTCTCCTGGAGGCGCCAATAATCGTGGCGGGTGCCCTCGCAGGGCGCTTGCCGCTCCCGGGTCAGTGCAGCCTCCGCCAGAGGTCGCAACCGTTCACGGAGCTCTCCCATCGCCCTGTCCCGGCCCGCTGGCAGGGGACCCGCCAGGGGCAAGCCCGAAGCCAGGCGAGGCAGCAGCAGGCGGCTGCGGGGTTCGGCGGAAGCGTTGAGAAAAAGCACCTGATGATCCAGGCCCATCCAGAACAGTCGCAATCCCTTGGCGGCCAGATTCTGGAGGGAGACATCCTGGCGCAGGGGGTCGGCTCGCCCCTGGCCGTAAAAGTGGGTGTGATCACCCTCGTAGCTCATGTCGCAGGCGAAAAAGGACACCTGGGAAAAGGGGAAGGCCCCGATGGCCCAATAGGCCGCGTTGAAGGCTGTGGTGGCCCCACAATGCAAGACGCCCCCGAAGCGCTGCACGGCAGGGGCGTAGTGGGGGCTGGAGCGACCGATCACGCGATGGCGTGGATGTTTCTGGCTGTCCGGGAGATCGTCGCTGTAGACGTGAAAATCAACATGGGGCAGGGCGCGATGGGCATTATTGAGGGCCACCACGATGGTGTGTTCCCCCAGTTTGTTGGCTACGGAGGGGGCGGAGGGAGCGCTTCCCACCATCGCGACGGTTTTGATCCATTCCTCTCCGTCCAACCGACCCTGGATCATGGCGAGAAAGCCTGGGTCGTGAAGCACGTTGTGCTCCTCGGTTTCGGGGGCATCGACCAGCCCCGTAGCGCATCCAACGCTCTCCAAATGTTCGTCACAAACGCTGGACCCAATCGTAGGGGCGTTGGCTGGCGACTCCCTCGCCTCTTGCTCAGCCCCGCACGCTGAGCTCCAGCACTTGCACCGGATGGAGCACCTCCAGGGGTCGATCCGTTTCCCGCAGATGGCGACGGATTTGCAGGGTGCAGCCGATGTTGGCGCTCACGGCCAGCTCGGCGCCGGTGGCTGCCAAATCCCCGGCCTTCAGGCGGCCCAGGGCTTCAGCTTCCTCGGGCTGCACGAGGTTGTAGATCCCCGCGCTGCCGCAGCACACGCCCGCTTCGCTGGCCTCCAGCACTTGCACGTGGGGAATGCGGCGCAGCAGGGCTCGGGGCTGCTGCGCGAGCCCCTGGCCATGGAGCATGTGGCAGGCATCGTGATAAGCGAGCCTCAGGGGCCGCTCCGCTGTGGCGGCAGTGCCATCGGCGTGAGTGAGGGGCCGCAGGCGCCGCTGGAAGGCCTCGCTGAGGCCAACCCGCTCCAGAAATTCTTGGATGTCGGCCACTTGGGCGGCAAAGGCGGTGGCGGTGCCCTCCTCCAGGGCTCCCTCGGCTGGGGAGGCGTCCTCCTTGGCAGAAGCGCCTTCGGCCATCAATCGGCCGTAGGCCTTGAGGGTGTGGCCGCAACCTGAGGCGCTCACCAACACCGCATCGAGGGGCTCAGGCCCGGCGGCTCCGCCAGGCCCCACCACCGCTTGGAAGCTGGCCATCAGGGCCCGGGCATGGCCCCGGGTGAGCTCCTCCTCCCCCTGGTGGTGGGTGACGGCGCCGCAGCAGCCCTGGTTTGGCGGAATCACCACCTCGATGCCATTGGCGGTGAGCACCCGTATCGCCGCCAGGCTCACCTCGGGATCGAACAATCGCTGCACACAGCCCAGGAGGAGGCCCACCCGATAGCGCCGCTCCCCCTCGGCGGGCACCACCACGGGAAGGTCGTCGCGGAAGGCTTCTGCAGGCAGGGCCCCCAGAAGCTGTTCCATGGCAGCGATTTGGGGGCCCAGGAGTCGGGGAACGAGGCCGGCCTTTCGCACCAGGGACTGCAGGGGTGTGCCGGCGTAGGCCCGCAAGGGCTGCAGCAGGGCCCGCAGCCGTTGCGGATAGGGAAGGAGGGCAAACAGCAAGCGGCGGAACGCTTTTTGGGCAGGGCTGCGCAGCTCGGGGGCGTTGAGCTTGGGTCGGGTGGCTTCGATCAACGTGTCGTAGCGCACGCCCGAGGGGCAGGCGGTGACGCAGGCGAAGCAGCCCAGGCAGCTGTCGAAATGGGAGGCAACGGTGGCATCCAGCTCCAGTTCCCCCGCCTCTAGGGCCTTCAGGGTGTGGATGCGGCCCCGGGGGGAATCCATCTCCGTGCCGAGCACCCGATAGCTCGCGCAGGTGGGCAGGCAGAAGCCACAGTGCACGCAGGGGTCTGTGGCGGAGATCAGTGGGAGCGCAGCTGTGGGGCCGGAACTGCTGGCCATGGTCAGGCCGCCTGGGGGAGGGGACGATTGGAGAGGAAACGGCTCACCAGTTGCAGATGGATGGTCACGCAGGGCACCATGTCGATGTAGCGGAACAGTCCACAGCGGCCGATGAACGTCTTGTTGGGTTCCTCCTCCGCCAGGGCCCGGTAGCGCTCGTAGAGCGCCAGGCTCTCGGCATTGCGCACCGGGTAGTAGCACTCGTTGTTGTTGTCGCTGGCGTCACAGGGGATTTCCCGGGTGATCGTGTGCTGGCCATCGCTGCGGCGGCCGGAGTTGGG
>JBJTQT010000189.1:0-16296 GCA_046075745.1 Cyanobium sp.
CCACCCGCTGGCGCAGGGCGGTGAACAGCTCGTATTCCCGCTGGGCGGCCCGGGTGCGCAGCCGCAGGATGCGGCCCTCCCGCTCCTTGAGGGCTGGGGTGACGAAGCGCTCCTCACTGGCGAGGGTCTGGCGCCGGATCCAGTGGCTCGGCACCGCTGCGGCCTTGGAACGACTGACCGCCAGGAAATAGCCAAAGGTGCGGTGGTATTGAAGACGCACGTTGGCGTTGCCGCTGAGCTGTCGTTCCTGGTGCTCCTGATCGCCCAGCCAGCGCTCCTGATCATCCAGCTGGTTGCGCAGACCATCCAGGCGGGGATCCACCCCGTCATGGATCAGCCCGCCTTCGCTGAGGCTCAGGGGAGGGGTGTCCACGAGGGTGTGGCGCAGCTCGGCCGCCAGGGCGACCAACTCGGGTTGGGTGCTGGCCAGCGTGCGCAGGGGGCCGCTGGCCGCCCCCTGCAGCAGTTCTGCAAGCCGGGGGAGGCGTTCCAGCCCATCTGCCAGGGCCACCAGATCCCGGGCCGAGGCGGTTCCGGCTCCAGCCCGCCCGGCCAGCCGCTCCAGATCGGCCATGGGGCGCAGCAGGCGGCGCAGGGCCAACCGCAGACTCCGCTTCTCCACCAGCTCGCTCAAGCCCTGTTGACGTTCCAGGATGGGGGCGATCTGAACGAGAGGAGCCTCCACCCAGCGCCTGAGGCAGCGGGCGCCCATGGCCGTGACCGTCCGATCCAGGGCCCAAAGCAGGGAGCCCTCGAAGCGTCCTCCCATCTGGGTGCGTGTCAGCTCCAGATTGCGGCGGGTCTGGGCGTCGAGCACGAGCTGGTCGCCTGCATGCCACAGCCGGGGCTGCTCCAGGGGGATCGGTTCCCGCTCCCCCTGGGCAGCCTCCGGGTCGGGTTGGGTGCTGTCGAGGTAGGCCAGCAACCCTCCGGCGGCTCGCAGGGCCAGGGGAGCCTCCCCGAGTCCCAATCCCTCGAGGCTGGCCAGGCGGTAGCGCTCCAGCAGCCGGCGGCGGGCGTGGGAGGCCTCAAAGGGCGTGCGAGGCTGCGGGGTGTGCCGCAGCTCCTTCGGACACCAGGAGGGTGAGGCCTCCTCGCCCCCCTCCTGCTCCACCGGCTCCGGCCACACCACCTCCGCGGCCTCGAGCTGGAGCAGTTCCTGGTGCAGGGCCGCCAGGCCCTCCTGCTCGCTCACCCGGAACTCCCCTGTGCTTACATCGGCCACGGCCAGGCCCCAGCGAGCCCCCTGGGGGAGCACGGCACAGAGCCAGTTGTTCCGCCGTGCGGCCAGCATTCCCTCCTCCAGAACGGTGCCCGGCGTCAGCACCCTGGTGATCTCCCGGCGAAGCAGATGGCCCTTGGAGGGAGTGGTTTCCAGCTGGTCGCAGAGGGCGACGCACAATCCCCGCTGCACCAGTTCGGAGCAATAGCGTTCCGCCGCATGGTGAGGAATCCCCGCCATGGGAACCCGTCCGATGGTCTTGCCACCCTCCTTGCCGGTGAGGGAAAGCTCCAGCAACCGCGACACGGTGATCGCATCCTCGAAGAAGCATTCAAAGAAGTCCCCGAGCCGATAGAGCAGCACCCTGTCCGGGTGAGCAGCTTTCAGCGCCACGTAGTGGCGCAGCATCGGGGTGAGTTCCTGGGGATCAACCAGGCCGTGGTGAGCCCAGCGGGGCTCGTCATCCGGATGGGAAGCCTCGCTGGGTGAGGGTTCCGTCTCCCTCTCGGGGCTGCCCCCGGGGTGGGGCGAAGGGGTGGGGAGCACCTGGCGCTGCCGGGGTCGGGCTGCTCCATCGGCTTCGAGGGCCTTTTCCCCCAGGGCCTCTTCGGGCAGAGCGAGGGCAATGGGGTGAGGGGTCTCCCCCAGATCCTCTGCGGAAACCAGGAGGAGTTGCTGAGTGCTCGCCCCGCTCATGACGCTGAGGGTAGTGGGGGCTGATGTTAACGGGCGCCAGTGGTAGTGCCTGCTGCGGAAACCTCCGACAACTTGTGAAGGATGCAGGCTGGAGGTTCCCCTGGAGAGGGCCTGTCGTGTGAGAATCCGGCCAATGCCTGAATCGGCCAGCAAGCCAAACACCCATGCAGATCATCAACACGCTCACCGTTCTGGCCCTTGTGGTGCTGTCCTTTGCGTTGATCGTTGCGGTGCCTGTCCTCTACGCCAGCAGTGAAGACGTCGGCCGTTCGAACAGATTGATCCTCATCGGCGGCTTGGCCTGGGTTGGGCTGGTGCTGCTGAACTGGGGCATGAGCTATTTCGTGGTCTGACCCTTTGACTGTTTACGAAGGAACGTTCACCAACGCTTCCGGTCTGCGCATCGCAGTGGTGGTGGCGCGGTTCAATGACCTGATCACCGGCAAATTGCTCAGCGGTTGCCAGGACTGTCTGGCCCGCCATGGCATTGACACCTCCCCCCAGAGTTCTCAGCTGGATGTGGCCTGGGTCCCAGGCAGTTTTGAGATCCCCCTAGTGGCTCAGAGGATGGCGGCCTCAGGCCGTTACCAGGTGGTGATCACCCTGGGTGCGGTCATCCGCGGTGATACCCCGCACTTCGATGTTGTGGTGGCGGAAGTGAGCAAGGGGGTGGCGGCGGTCTCCCGCGCAACAGGCGTTCCTGTGATTTTTGGCGTGCTCACCACAGACACCCTGCAACAGGCGCTGGAGCGGGCTGGCATCAAGAACAACCTCGGCTGGAGCTACGGACTGCAGGCGCTGGAAATGGGAAGTCTGATGACCAACCTGCCCGGTTAAGGGCATGTGGTGGCGAGCCCCATGGATGCGCCAGCGCAGAACGCTGGTTCTCTTAGCAGGGTGCGACGCCCTCCTTCTCATCGGGTTTTACAACCTGCTGTTCCAGTTTCGCTTCGGCTTCTTACCTGGTGTCACCAAATCCCTGGCAGCTCTGCTGATTCTCTGGGTGGGAATGTCCTATTTGCTGGGGCGTTACTCCAGGCAGGATCACTCCGGTTTCAAGGCCTGGCGGCCGCTTCGCACTCCGGCCGTTGCAGTGCTTGTGCTGATGGTTGTGGTGGTGCTTCTGAACTGGGGTTTGCAGAGTGGCGACCCTCGTACATACCGTGGTTTTGTTCTCCCTGTCCTGCTGGGCACCACCCTTTTTTCCACAGCAGCCCAGTGGGCTGCCAACCGATCACCCACGCGCAAAAACCGCTGGCTGATCGTGGGGAGTGTTGGTGAAATCCGTTTGCTACGCAAGGAAATCAAGCGTCAGAGTCTTGAGGGATTGGTTGATTCCGACTACTGCTCAAGTGGCCTATTTGCAAAGCGCCAGCCTTTCCTGATCAGAACGTTTGATGGTGTTGCCGTCAGCGAAACCGCTGATCTTGATGATGAGCTTCTGCAGGATCTTCTTGCCACGCGTGGCCGTGGTGCTTCCGTGTGCACCCTGGTGGCCTGGGCTGAGCGTTATTTGCAGCGGGTGCCTCCAGAGCTGTTTTCAAGCCGCACCCTGCTGCATGCCGAGGGATTTGAGCTTCAGCCCGGGCGTTGGGGATGGCGTGTGAAAAGGTTGGGAGATGTGGTGGTGGCCGGTTCGTTGCTTTTGCTCAGCCTGCCCTTGCTTCTCTTGGCCTGTGCGTTGATCCGCCTCGAAGATGGTGCGCCGGTGTTCTACAAACAGATCCGAACCGGGCTCTATGGAATGCCGATCCAAATCTGGAAATTGCGCAGCATGCGCCACGGGGCAGAGAACAAGGGCGTGCAATGGGCGCAACGGGATGATCCCCGTATAACAGCCGTCGGCAAATGGTTGCGTCGTTTACGCATTGATGAACTCCCCCAACTGTTGAGTGTGCTCATAGGGGAGATGAGCCTAATTGGCCCCCGCCCAGAGCGCCCTGAATTGGAAGAGACTTTGCAGCAAGCAATTCCCCATTATTCCATTCGCCACTGGGTGAAACCAGGCCTAAGTGGATGGGCTCAGGTCTGCTATCCATATGGCGCTTCCGTTGAAGATAGCCGCATCAAGCTTGGCTATGATTTGTATTACATTCGTAATGCTGGGCCGCTCCTCGATTTTGTTGTGCTCATTAAAACGCTCCGTCTTCTGGCTGGCGCGAAGGGGTCAGAGCCGATTCAGCCTCAGCACGGATCCTGATGGTGCCCAGCTGGACATTTGACGGAGTCCCGGGCGATGGGGCATGCTGGAGTGGTTTCCGGTGGATCTCCATCGAGGAATCGTGATCCTGCGGTCACCCGCAGCAGATCGCGGATGTAGCTCAGTGGTAGAGCATCTCCTTGCCAAGGAGAGGGTCGAGAGTTCGAATCTCTTCATCCGCTTTTGTCCCTGATCATCAGCACCTGAGACTGATTGATCGCGAATCCCATCTTCTTGTAAAACCCTGCGCTGTTGGTTGTCATCAGATAAACCCTCTCACAACCTGCCAGGGCCGGACTCGCCAGCAGGGCTTCCACCACAGCACCACCCACTCCCTGCCCGCTGAAGTCCCCCTCCACCACCAGGTCCCAGATGGTGCCCCTGTAAACACCATCTCCCGTTGCTCGGCCGAACCCCACCAGCCTGTTGCCGGTCCAGGCCGACACGCAGACCGCACTGTGCCGCAGCATGTGCTTCAGGTCCCCGATGGACCGCCCCCGAGCCCAGAACGCATTCGCATTGAGCAACCGCTGAAGCTGCAGCAGGGCTTTGACCGGCCTGAACTCAGGACCCAGTCCCAGCCTGAAGCCCCGAGCCCCCTTGCTGTGGCAGATGATTTTCAAAGAGCGCCGGCAAGCTTGCAAGGGTTCTGTTGTTTCTTTGCTGTCGCTCATCACGGCAGGAGTGCTCTGACCTCTCGGGACCATTTGTTTTGTGCTCTGTTCGTTGTCTCAGGTCGCAAAGTGTAGGAAGTGGTAGGGTGGTCATTCAAGATAAGTCTGATGTTCCCCCATGCTCAAGCTGCTGCTGGGCGATCCAAACACACGCAAGCTCAAGCGTTATCAACCTCTGGTTTCTGATATCAATCTCCTGGAGGAGGAGATTTCTCCCTTGACGGATGATGAGCTGCGAGGTCTGACGGCTGAATTCCGAGAAAAGCTGGATAAAGTTGATGTTCCAGCGCGAAAGAAGCAGCTCCTGGATGAGCTTTTGCCCCAGGCTTTCGCCGTTGTTCGCGAAGCCGGAAAACGGGTGTTGGGGATGCGCCATTTCGATGTGCAGCTGATCGGTGGGATGGTGTTGCACGATGGCCAGATTGCGGAGATGAAAACCGGCGAAGGTAAGACATTGGTGGCCACCTTGCCGGCCTATCTCAATGCACTCACTGGTCAGGGAGTGCATGTGGTGACTGTGAATGACTACCTGGCTCGAAGAGATGCTGAATGGATGGGCCAGATTCATCGTTTTCTGGGCTTGAGTGTGGGATTGATCCAGCAGGACATGCTTCCTTCTGATCGCAAGAAAAATTATGCTTGTGATATCACTTATGCCACAAACTCGGAATTGGGCTTTGATTATCTCCGCGACAACATGGCTACCGATATATTGGATATTGTCCAACGAGATTTTCAATATTGTGTTATTGATGAAGTCGATTCCATTCTTATTGATGAAGCTCGTACGCCTCTGATCATCTCAGGCCAGGTTGAGCGTCCCCAGGAAAAATATCGCCTTGCTTCGGATGTGGCTGCACGCTTGGTGAGATCACCTGAGCTTGGCAAAGATGGAATTGATCCAGAGGGTGATTATGAGGTTGATGAAAAACGGCGAAACGTCACACTTACGGATCAGGGCTATGCCCATGCCGCAAGTCTTCTCGGCATCCATGATCTATATGACTCTTCGGATCCCTGGGCTCATTTCATTAACAACGCCCTGAAGGCAAAGGAATTGTTTGCGAAGGATGTCAATTACATTGTTCGCAATCAGGAAGTGGTGATTGTTGATGAATTCACTGGTCGTGTGATGCCCGGTCGCCGATGGAGCGATGGTCTGCATCAGGCCATCGAATCAAAGGAGGGTTTGCCAATCCAGCCGGAAACCCAGACTCTTGCCAGCATCACCTATCAGAATTTCTTTTTGCTTTACCCCCGGCTGGCAGGCATGACTGGTACAGCAAAAACCGAAGAACTTGAGTTTGAAAAGACCTATAAACTTGAAGTCACAACGGTTCCCACCAATCGCGTCAGCTCCCGTACGGATTGGACGGATCAGGTCTACAAGACGGAAACAGCAAAATGGAGAGCGGTCGCCAATGAAACTGCAGAAATCCATGGCAGGGGCCGCCCCGTGCTGGTGGGCACCACGAGTGTTGAAAAGTCCGAGCTGCTGTCTACCCTTCTTTCTGAGCTGGCCATTCCCCACAACCTCCTCAATGCCAAGCCGGAGAATGTGGAACGGGAGGCTGAGATCGTTGCCCAGGCTGGCCGTGCTGGTGCTGTCACCATCGCCACCAACATGGCAGGCCGTGGAACGGACATCATCCTGGGTGGGAACAGTGATTACATGGCCCGCCTTAAATGCAGGGAGGTTCTGCTTCCCTGCCTGGTGCGTCCGGAGGAGGGCCACGGTGCTCCGATCCCCTATCAGCGCTCACCGGAAGGAGGGGGGGGCTTCCAAGGGGAGTTGCCCACATCGCAGCGCACCCCGGTGGGCCGTGCCCTGGGCACGCTCTATCCCTGTTCGCTGTCTGAGGAGACGGAACAGGCTCTGGTGGCGCTCTCCAAGGAGTTGGTCAAGCAGTGGGGTGATCGATCCCTCACGCTCCTGGAACTGGAGGATCGCATCGCCCTTGCGGCGGAAAAGGCTCCCACCAGTGATCCACAGATCCAACAGATGCGGGATCTGATCCGCCGCATCAAGTCTGAATACGATGTCGTCGTCAAGCAGGAAGAGAGCAATGTAAGAGAGGCCGGAGGCTTGCATGTGATCGGCACGGAACGCCATGAATCCCGCCGCATTGATAACCAGCTCCGTGGGCGTTCAGGGCGCCAGGGAGATCCTGGTACGACCCGATTCTTCCTGTCACTCGAAGACAATCTGCTCCGAATTTTTGGGGGTGATCGCGTGGCAGGTCTGATGAATGCCTTCCGGGTGGAGGAGGATATGCCGATTGAATCGGGCATGCTGACCCGTTCTCTGGAGGGCGCCCAGAAGAAAGTTGAAACCTATTACTACGATCAACGTAAGGATGTTTTTGAATACGATGAAGTGATGAATAACCAACGCAAAGCTGTCTATGCGGAGCGTCGACGGGTTCTTGAGGGACGGGAGCTGAAGCTTCAGGTGCTGGGTTATGGAGAACGCACCATCGATGACATTGTTGAGGCCTATGTGAACCCTGATCTGCCCCCGGAAGAATGGGACTTGCAGCGGCTGGTGGATAAGGTCAAGGAATTTATCTATCTCCTAGATGACCTCACTCCTGCACAGCTTCAAGGGCTCAGCATGGATGAACTCAAGGTCTTCCTTCAGGAGCAGATGCGAAATGCCTACGACATCAAAGAAGATCAGGTCAATCAGGTTAGGCCCGGCCTGATGCGTGAAGCTGAGCGTTTCTTCATTCTTCAGCAGATTGATACTTTATGGCGTGAGCATCTGCAGTCCATGGAAGCTCTTCGTGAAACGATTTATCTGCGGGGTTATGGGCAGCAGCAACCCATCATTGAATATAAAAACGAGGCCTATGATATGTTCCTCGAAATGATGACGCAGATTCGTCGGAATGTGATTTACTCCATGTTCATGTTCCAGCCCCAGGTGCCGGAACAGGTCACGGCCTGATGACGCCTGGCGCCTGACGCCTCAAAGCGGCGCAACATTCACTGCAGCGATTCATTCCGCTGACGTTGATCGCGCGTTTGACTTGCTTGCCTGTTCCGTTCCCGAGCGGCCGGGTTTCATAGGTTCGCCAAGAAACTCCAGGATTTCTCTGTCGCGGATGCTCTGGGCCTTTCCACTGCATGGCTCCTTGAGCGGTCTGCCTGCCGCCACCTCCCTGAGGCACTCTTGCAGGCGGTTCACCTCCGTTTCCAGCTGATCAATCCGTTCCATGAGATTGCGGATCACCCGGGCTTCCGCATCCGGCAGTGCCGAGTGGGCCAGGGGATCGATGCGCACCCCGGACTGGTGCACGATCCGGCCGGGGACCCCCACCACCGTGCTATCGGCATCCACATCCCGCAGCACCACCGAGCCAGCTCCGATCCTGGTGTTGGATCCCACCGTGATGGCTCCAAGCACCTTTGCTCCTGCGCCCACCACCACGTTGTCTTCCAGGGTTGGGTGACGCTTGCCGTGCTGTTTGCCGGTGCCCCCCAGGGTGACGCCCTGATAGAGCAAGCAGTTGTCGCCGATCACGCAGGTTTCTCCGATCACCACACCCATCCCATGATCAATGAAGACCCCATGGCCGATCTGGGCGCCGGGATGGATCTCCACCCCCGTGAGCAACCGGGCCACCTGGCTGAGCACCCTGGGAAGCAGCGGGATCTGCAGTCGCCAGAGGCGATGGCTGATCCGATGCATCACAAGGGCGTGAAAGCCTGGGTAGCAGAGCAGGATTTCCAGCGTGCTCCTGGCCGCCGGATCCCGCTCCCGGATCAGGGCCAGGTCGGCCCGCATGGCCTGGAAGATGGCGTTGGCGGACCGCATCAGACGGCCAGAAGGCCGATCTCCTTCCGCAGCTGATCAATCGTGGCACTCCCCAGATAGCTCTGTGCGCAATGCACAACCGGCAGACGCATCAGCTGCGAACGGTTCTGGCGGAGCGTCTGCTCCACCAGAGGCAGGCTGGGTCTGTCGCACAGCACATGGCTGGCAGCCCTCAGCAGAGCCAGCAACCGACTGCCCGTATCCGGGTTGGCTGTCATCACCAACAGCTCATTGCCACGCATCGAGTGAAGGATCACCTCCGCCGCCCGCAGGATGCCAGGACTGATGCTGACCAGGCCCACACAGTTGCCTGCCCGCAGCTCCTTCAGCAGATCCAGTTCGTGGCGGAAGTCATTCAGATCCACGGGCACCGCGCGCACGCCATGGCGTTGGGCGATTTCCTCCACGGGCTGCAGGAAATAGCGGCTGGTCACCACGGTGCCCTTGCTGGAGTTCTCCAGCACGGCCTCCAGCTCCTCCATCGGCACCACTTCCACGGGCACTTCCAGGTTGGGGAGGAGTTCCTCAGCAATCAGCAAGGAAGCGCCGATGTCTTCCCGCGGGGTGCTCACCAGCACCCTGGCACCGCAGCGGAGGCGCCAGTCCACTTCCCGCGTGAGCAGTTCCCGGGCCTGTTGCAGGGTGCAGCCGGCATTGAGCAGGCCGTCAATGCTCTGGCGCACCACCCGGTCGATGTCAGGCAGTGTTTTGGTGCGGAGGCCCGGTGGGGGTTTGATCTCCCTGGGTTTCTGCTGATCGCGCACGTAGATGCCGGAGCCGGCCATGGCCTCCACCACCCCATCGGTCTCCAGCTGCCGATACACCTTGCTGATGGTGTTGCGGTGCAGGCCGGTCTGCATGGCGAGTTGACGCGTGCTCGGCAGGCGGTGGCCTGGTGGGTAGTGGCGGGCAGCGATCGCGAAACAGATCTGGTTGTAGAGCTGGGTGGAGGCGGGAATATCGCTTTCCTGCTGAATGTGGAATCGCACGAGGATGAGATCCTGGATCTGGCGGCCACCCTACGGAGCTTTTGCCTCCGTGACAATTCCCCCCCTGGCATAGGACCATGTGCCGGTTGTCGGGCAAAGCCATGGGGGAAACCACGCAGAACAGCCCGATCACGGCCAACTGGCTCACTCTCCCTGCCGAAAGGGAGGGCGAAGTGTCCCTCCGCTGCTGGTGGGCCCGTCCTCTGTCCTCTCCGATGCGCGGGGCTCTGGTGGTGGTCCCGGAGATTTTCGGTGTGAATCCCTGGGTCCGTGGTGTGGCGGACCGCTGGGCAGCCCATGGTTACGGCGCCTTGGCCATCCCTCTGTTCGCCCGCACCGCCCCGGAGCTCAGCCTGGGATATGGCCCAGAAGAGCTCCTGGAGGGGCGTTCCCACAAGGACCGCACCTCGGCCCCCACCCTCCTGCTGGACGTGGCTCGTGCCATGCGTTGGCTGAAGCAGCAGGCGCCTTCAGGTCAATCCGTTGCGGTGGGCTGTCTTGGCTTCTGCTTTGGGGGGCACGTTGCTTTGCTGGCCTCCTCCCTGCCGGGGATGGACGCCGCTTGCGTGTGCTACGGAGCCGGGGTGGTGCAGGGAAGGCCAGGCGGCGGACCGCCGACCCTTGAGGAGCTGTCCAGGCCTGGCGGAAGGGTGCTCCTGATCTATGGAGGCCAGGATCCGCTGGTGCCTGCTGAGGAACTGCAGGCCATCCGTCGGGCTGTGGCGCGGGCCAATGCCGGCGACGATCCGAAGCGGGCACGGCTGCAGATCTTTGAGGCAGGTCATGGTTTTCTCTGCGAGGCCCGGGACGACTTCCGTCCTGAGGAAGCCAAGGAGGCCTGGGCTGTGATCGCGTCCTTTTTTGCGGAAACCCTTGGATAGGGTTCAGGCTTCGTCCGCCGCTGGGGCCGTCTTGACGGCCGCCTGTTTGACGGGCTTGGCAGGGGCGGGTGGTTTGCCGGCGGCCTGGCGCCGTGGGGAGAGAAACATGATCATGTTGCGCCCTTCCCGCTTGGGTGGCTGCTGCAACTCAGCGTTTTCCTCAAGATCCTTGGCCATGCGCATGAGCAAGACCTCGGCCAGTGCCGTGTGCTGGATCTCCCGACCGCGGAAGATCACCGTGCACTTCACCTTGTCGCCTGCCTTGAGAAAACGGCTGGCCTGGCCGATGCGCACCTGATAATCGTGAGAATCGATCTTGTAACGCATTTTCACTTCCTTCACCTCGGTCTGGTGTGATTTCTTCTTGGCTTCCTTGGCCTTCTTCTCCTGCTCAAACTTGTACTTGCCGTAGTCCATCACCCTGCACACGGGGGGATCGGCCTTTTCGCTCACGAGAACGAGATCCAGCTCCCGCTCCTTGGCCACCTCTAGTGCCGCCTCCCGTGTGATCACCCCGAGTTGACTGCCATCGGCATCGACGACCCGCAGGTTGGGGTAGCTGATGCGTTCATTGATGTTGGGAAGCTCCCGCACGGGAGCTCGACGATCTATGCGGGGGCGGGGAGGCATTCAACAAGGCGGATTGCTCTTCACCCTAAACCTTGTCGCGTCCCCTGGACGGCAAGCAGAGCCTGTTGCATCAGATCCTCACCCTTCAGCCAGAGGGGGTGATGCTGACGGCGAAACCAGGTGCGCTGCCGTTTGGCGTACTGACGGGTTCGCTGGGCGGTTAGCCGGATCGCCTGGTCTTCCTGAAGATCTCCCCACAACACCCGTCGTGCCTCGCTGTAGCCGATGGTGTCCAGCAGGGGGCAGCTCTCACCGTGGCGGGCCATCAGTGCAGCGGTCTCGCCCACAAGACCTTCTCCATACATCGTCAGCGTGCGTTGCTGGATGCGCTGAGGAAGATCAGAAGGATCCAGGCCAAGCTCCAGCACGGTCCAGGGTGGGGGGGTGCGCCTGAGCTGGGAGGTCAGGGTCTCCCCCGTGGCGTAGATCACCTCCAGGGCCCTCTGGGTCCGGGAGTGATCGGCCGGGGCAATGCGGGCGGCGGCCACGGGGTCGCAACTTGCCAACACCCCATGGCACAGCGGTTGCCCCAGGGCCTTGAACTGGGCCCTGAGAGTGGGCTGGGGAGCCACGGCTGGAGGGCTCAGTCCTTGCAGCAGACCCTGCAGGTAAAGGCCGCTGCCTCCCACCAGGAGGGCCAGGCCGCTGCGGGCGAGTTCAGCCTGGATGGCCGCTCTGCCCAGGGGGAGAAACTCCTGAAGGGTGAAGGGATGGGCCGGAGAGCGCAGATCGATGAGCTCATGCCGCACGCGCTGCTGCTGCTGAGCGGTCGGCTTGGCCGTGCCGATGTCCATGCCCACGTACACCTGGCGGGCGTCGACACTGATCACAGCTACGCCCAAGGCTTCCGCAAGCTCCAGGGACAAAGCGGTCTTGCCGCTGGCGGTGGGCCCCATCAGAGCGACCACAAGGGGCGCGGCACCGGTCTCTCCGGCTCGTGGTGCGGGCGATGCCGTCATGTCAGGTGCGTGAACTGGCACTGCATCCCCTCTCTGAATGTCTCCGCAGAGGCGGCTGGGTGGCGCAGGGAAGGGCGAATGGTAGATTCGGCCTGAAGCCAAGGCCCATTTCCGCCCTCGCCTTCTTCAAGGCTCCCCTGCGGCCCGCTCTGGCGGCTGCACCCGTCTGTTCTCTTTTCTCCCTGTCCCATCTGAGACCCGCCTTCGCATGAGCGACGCCTCGCGAGTCCAATCTGCCTACGGCGCTGAGCAGATCCAAGTGCTGGAAGGCCTGGAGCCGGTGCGCAAGCGTCCTGGAATGTACATCGGCTCCACGGGGCCGCGGGGTCTGCACCACCTGGTGTATGAGGTGGTGGACAACTCCGTTGATGAGGCTCTCGCTGGGCATTGCGACGAAATTCTGGTGGTGCTCCACGGAGATGGTTCCGCCAGTGTGACCGACAACGGCCGCGGCATCCCCACCGACATCCACCCCCGCACGGGCAAAAGCGCCCTGGAGACCGTGCTCACCGTGCTCCATGCGGGAGGCAAGTTCGGCTCCGGTGGTTACAAGGTGTCGGGGGGCCTCCATGGGGTGGGCATCTCGGTGGTGAATGCCCTTAGTGAATGGGTGGAGGTCACCGTTCTGCGGCAGGGCAAAGAGCACAACCAACGGTTCGAGCGGGGCCAGCCCATCGGATCCTTGGCAGCGAAGCCGGCAGTCGATCCTGATCGAACCGGCACCAGCGTTCGCTTCCTGCCGGATCGGGAGATCTTCTCTGGTGGCATCGAATTCGACTATCAGACCCTGGCCGCGCGCCTCAGGGAGCTGGCCTATCTGAATGGCGGGGTGCGGATCGTTTTTCGTGACGAACGCCCAGGCAGTGGCGAGGGCGAGGTTCACGAAGAGATTTATCACTATGAGGGTGGCATCAAGGAATATGTGGCCTATATGAATGCGGAGAAAGACCCTCTGCATCCAGAGATCATCTATGTGAACGCTGAGAAAGACAATGTACAGGTTGAAGCTGCTCTGCAATGGTGTGTTGATGCCTATTCTGATAATATCTTTGGATTTGCCAATAACATTCGTACGGTTGATGGCGGCACCCATATCGAAGGATTGAAAACAGTTCTCACGCGTACGTTGAATGCCTTTGCCAAGAAGCGAGGCAAGCGCAAGGAGAGTGATGCGAATCTGGCTGGTGAGAACATCCGTGAGGGGTTGACAGCCGTTCTTTCTGTCAAGGTTCCTGATCCGGAGTTTGAGGGTCAAACCAAGACCAAGCTTGGCAATACGGAGGTGCGGGGAATCGTGGATACCCTCGTGGGAGAAGCCTTGGGTGAATATCTGGAGTTCCACCCTTCGGTGATTGATCTGATCCTGGAAAAGGCCATTCAGGCGTTCAATGCTGCCGAAGCTGCCCGCCGTGCCCGGGAGCTGGTGCGTCGCAAATCAGTTCTGGAAAGTTCCACTCTGCCTGGAAAGCTGGCGGATTGCAGCTCACGGGATCCAAGCGATTCGGAGATTTACATCGTGGAGGGCGATTCTGCTGGAGGCTCAGCCAAGCAAGGTCGGGACAGACGCTTTCAGGCCATCCTGCCCCTGCGCGGCAAGATCCTGAACATCGAGAAGACGGATGACTCAAAAATCTATAAAAATACTGAGATCCAGGCCTTGATTACGGCCCTGGGACTTGGCATCAAGGGAGAGGAATTTGAAGAAAAGAATCTGCGGTATCACCGGATCGTCATCATGACGGATGCCGATGTGGATGGGGCTCACATTCGCACCCTGCTGCTCACATTTTTCTATCGTTATCAGCGGGCGCTTGTGGAAGGGGGTTACATCTACATTGCCTGCCCGCCACTCTATAAAGTTGAGAGGGGAAAGAATCACACATATTGCTATAATGAATCCGATCTCAAGAAAACTCTCGACTCCTTTGGCGAGAAGGCGAATTACACCATCCAGCGGTTCAAGGGCCTGGGTGAGATGATGCCCCAACAGCTCTGGGTCACCACCATGGATCCCTCCACTCGCATGATGAAGCGGGTGGAGATTGAGGATGCGGCCGAGGCCGATCGAATCTTCACCATCCTGATGGGCGACAAGGTGGCTCCTCGCCGAGAATTCATCGAGGCGCACAGCGCTGAACTCGATTTCGCGCAACTAGATATTTGATGGCCGTGTCTGCTCCCCGTCCTCCCCTGCTCACCTGGGCTGCCCTTCTCGGTTTCGCTCTCTTCGCACCGGCCGCTCTGCCGGCAGGAGGAGCTGAGCGCCGCCCCCCCGAGCTGAAACGCCGCGAGTCGTCCCAGGAACCCCTGCTCAATCTCATCAGCACCTCCCTTCTGGCTGCTCCCCGTTCCCAGGCCCCCGCACTGGTGCAGCTGGAGACCGGCGCTCCGATGCGGGTGCTCCGCTCCTGGCTTGATCCTGGTGGTCGCCGCTGGTTGCAGGTGGCAACGGCCGGAACGGCAGGGCGGCCCACCCGAGGCTGGCTTCTCGGCTAGGGAGTCATGAGCGAATCCTCCGGCGCTGAAGTCCTCGCTCAACATCTGCAGTTGCTCCTGGAGGCCGGTAACTACGACGGAGCCAAGGTGCTCTTGAAGCCCGTGCAGCCCGTGGACGGAGCCGAGGCGATCGGCAGCCTGCCGACCACCCTCCAGGCCCTGGCCTTTCGCTTGTTGCCCAAGGACGAGGCGATCGAGGTGTATGAATATCTGGAGCCCACCGTGCAGCAGAGCCTCCTGGAGAGGCTGCGTTCGGGAGAAGTGCTGGAGCTGGTGGAGAAGATGTCGCCTGATGATCGGGTGCGCCTCTTCGATGAATTGCCCGCGAAGGTGGTGCGTCGCCTCCTGGCGGAGCTGAGTCCGGCGGAGCGTCGCATCACGGCCCAGATGCTCGGCTACGAGAGCGGCACGGCGGGACGACTGATGACCACGGAATTCATCGATCTCAAGGAGTTCCACAAGGCCACCCAGGCCCTGGAGATCGTTCGCCGGCGGGCACGGGACACCGAGACGATCTACAGCCTCTACGTGACGGATGCCTCCAGGCACCTCACCGGCATGCTCTCCCTCCGTGATCTGGTGACGGCCGAACCGGAGGAGCGGCTGGGTGATGTAATGACCCGGGAAGTGGTGAGTGTGGCCACAGACACCGACCAGGAGGAGGTGGCCCGACTCATCCAGCGCTACGACTTTCTGGCGGTGCCGGTGGTGGATAGGGAGGAGCGCCTCGTGGGCATCGTCACCGTGGATGACGTGATCGACGTGATCCAGCAGGAGGCCACCCGCGACATCTATGCCGCAGGCGCCCTACAGGCCGGCGATGAGGACGACTACTTCCAGAGCAATCTCTTCACGGTGGCCCGTCGGCGGGTGGTGTGGCTGCTGGTGTTGCTGCTCGCCAACACGGCCACCTCTGCCGTGATCGCTTCCGAAGATGCCGTGCTCAAGAGGGTGGTGGTGCTGGCGGCCTTCATCCCACTTCTGATTGGTACGGGGGGCAATGTGGGGGCCCAGAGTTCCACCGTGGTGATCCGGGGCTTGAGCACCCAGCGCATCCAGTCTCTGGGTCCAGCGCTGGCCGTGGGAAGAGAGGCGGTGGCCGGAGCTCTGCTTGGCCTGCTGATGATGTTCGTGGTGGTGCCCTGGGCTGGATACATGTCCCACAACTGGGTGGTGGCCTGGGCTGCCGGGTTGAGCCTGCTGGGGATCACCACCCTGGCCGCCACGGCGGGCGCTGCCCTCCCACTCCTCTTCCACCACCTCGGCCTGGATCCCGCCCTGATGTCGGCTCCCTTCATCGCCACGGCCACGGATGTGGCCGGCGTGTTCATCTATCTGCAGACGGCCTCCTGGCTGTTGGAACGTTTCGGCACAGCCTGAGGAGATCTGGCGGCCAGGCGCCTTCGCCCAGATGAGAGACATTTACACTTCGTTAGGTTAGGCTTCACACATCGTTAGGTTCTGGCCCATGGCCGTCGTTTCTCCTCTCGATCTCGCCGCAGTTGAGGTTCAGGAGGTTTCAGCCCCCGCTACCTCAGTGCGGGAGATGCCCTCGATCGATGCCGATCTGGTCCGCTCCTATCTGCGCGACATCGGCCGTGTGCCGCTGTTGACCCATGAGCAGGAGATCACGCTGGGTCGGCAGGTGCAGGAGCTGGTGTCGCTGGAGGAGCTGGAGGCGGAGTTGACGCTGCGCTCTGGGGGTGAGGCGCCGAGCCAGGAGCAGCTG
>JBJTQT010000190.1:0-2588 GCA_046075745.1 Cyanobium sp.
GGCATCGCCGGCCACGCAGATCACCTGGGCCTCGGGCAGGGCGACTTGAACCCCCATCGCTGCGGGCATGCCGAACCCCATGGTGCCGAGGCCTGCGCTGCTGATCCAGCGGCGGGGCCCTGTGGGGAGAAACTGGGCGGCCCACATCTGGTGCTGACCCACATCGGTGGTGATGAAGGCCTCAGGGGCCAGTTCCCGCAAGGCCACCACCACTTCCTGCGGCGCGATCTCCCCTTCCGGCGCCGGAACCACCAGGGGGTAATGGTGTTTCCAGAGGCCAATGCGGGCGAGCCAGGCATCGGTGCGCCCCTCCCCGGTCTCTCCCTCACTGAGAGCCAGCAGGCCCGTGAGAGCCGCCCTGACATCGGCGATGATCGGCACCTCCGGAACGCGGTTCTTGCCGACTTCCGCCGCATCGATATCGATGTGAATCACCTGCGCCCGGGTGGCGAAGCTATCCAGACGTCCTGTTACCCGGTCATCAAATCTGGCTCCCACGGCGATCAGAAGATCGCATTCGGTTACGGCGAAATTTGCATAGGCGGTGCCATGCATGCCCAGCATTCCTAGAGAGAGGGGCGCACGCTCATCGAAGGCACCCTTCCCCATCAGAGTGGTGGTTACGGGAATCTGGAAGCGTTCGGCCAGCCGGTGCACCTCTTTATGGGCACCGCTGCTCACCGCCCCTCCCCCCACATAGAGCAGTGGCCTGTGAGCCTGGCGGATCAGGGCAAGCGCCTCCTCCAGGCGCTCGGCTTCAGGCTGGGGAGTGGCCTGGAATCCTGCGGGAATGGCCGATCCTGGAGCCACAGGGATGTAATCGAATTCCTCTGCCCCCACGTCCTTGGGCACGTCGATCAGTACCGGTCCGGGTCGGCCGGAGGCGGCGATCAGAAAGGCCTCCGCCACGATGCGGCCGATCTGGGCTGGATCTCTCACAACCCAGGAGTGCTTGACGATCGGGAGGGTGATGCCAAAAATATCAATTTCCTGGAAGGCGTCGGTGCCGATGGCTGCCCTGGGCACCTGGCCTGTCACCACCACAAGGGGAACCGAATCCATGTAGGCGGTGGCGATTCCGGTGACGAGATTGGTGGCGCCCGGGCCTGAGGTTCCGAAACAGACGCCCACTTGCCCAGTGGCTCGGGCATAGGCATCGGCCGCGTGGGCACCACCCTGCTCGTGCCTCACCAGGATGTGGCTCAACCAGCCCCTCTCTTCAGCCTTGTGCACCTCGTGGTAGATCGGCAGGATCGCCCCACCTGGATAGCCAAAGATGTGTCGCACTCCATGGCGGTGCAGGGCATCCATCAGGGCATATCCTCCGGTGACCCTCCTGGGTCTGTCGTCCTGCAGCGACAGGGCGCTGGTGGAGGGAGCCGCTGGGGTGGCCTGATGGGCTGCAGTTTGGTTGGCTGGAGTGGGAGTGAGGGTCACAGCGGGCAGGCGGAACGACTGGGCAACAAGGGGGGGGAACGGCTCTGACCGTGAGCAACGTCACCGGAACTGACCAACATTAAGAGTCCTGCGCCAGGTTGGCTGCTGCTGGCGACGATCTGCGGCCATGGCCCGCAGAACCGCCGCCGGGTCCAGCCACCGCTGGCCATGGCGGAGGCCCCAGTGCAGATGGGGACCTGTGGTGCTGCCGCTCAGTCCCACATGGCCGATGGTCTGGCCCGTGCGGACCCGCTGACCACGACGCAGCAGCACCGATCCGCTGCGGTAGGTGTCTCCAGCCACGGCCCCGCCGAGGTGGCAGTAGAGATGCTCATAGGCCCCTGAGCGGATCACCAATCCATTGCCACAACTGGAATCCTCCAGCACATCCACCAGGGTTCCACTCCACCAGCTCCGCACGGAGGATCCCAGGGGTGCGGCGATGTCAAGTCCGTAGTGCGGGCGCATCCCCCCGGTCACGGGATGGGCGCGAAGGCCGAAAGGGCTGGTGTATCCCACGAAGCCGGCCACCGGAAAGCTGCCCTGGCCCCAACTGAGGGGTCTGTTGGCCCGGGAGGCAGGAGGCATCGCTGTGAGCCCCAGGAGCACGGCCGTGATGGCCAGCCAGCCTGGGCGGATGCGCTGCAGAAGGGAGTCAGAGCAGGCCAATGGCGTGAAGAGGCCCCTTGCCGCTGAGGAGTTCCAGAAGAAAGGCGGAGAAGCCGAGCATGGCCAGGCGGCCGTTCCACACTTCGGAACTGTTGTTCCATCCCCAGGCCCATCGATCCTGGGGATACAGCTTCACTTTCTTTGGCAGTTGGGCCGCCTGATCCAGATTCACCTCAGGCCCTTCCAGAGCATCCGATACCAGATCAGCCAGGCCCGTGATGAAGGCGGCATCCGTGTTCAGAGCAGGTACCCGGAGGAAGTTGGCGACGCCTGCTTCATGGGCGATCTCGGCATATTCCAGATCGATTTCCTCAAGGGTTTCGATGTGTTCACTCACGAAACTGATGGGAACGACCACGAGATCCTTCACGCCGCTTTTACTGAGTTCCCGAAGCGCATCCTCGGTGTAGGGCTTCAGCCACTCCACGGGACCCACCCGGCTCTGATAGGCGAGGGTGTAGGGGTTGGCCTGTCCAAGTTTC
>JBJTQT010000191.1:0-3390 GCA_046075745.1 Cyanobium sp.
CTGTGCCGTGGATCGGGGGGGACGGGTGATTGTGGAGCACGATTTCTCCATTCCCGACCATCCGGAGATCCGGGTGGTGGGGGATCTGTGCTCCTACTCCCACACCGCCGATGGCAAACCACTCCCCGGCATGGCGGGGCCCGCCGTGCAGATGGGGGGCTGGGTGGGGCAAGACATCCTGGCTCGGCTGCGGGGCGACCAGCACAAGCCTTTCCAGTGGTTCGACTTCGGTAGCATGGCGGTGGTGGGCCCCCTGTTCGCCGTGGCCGACCTGCGGGGCATCCGGGTGTCGGGCCTGGTGGGCTGGATCCTCTGGGGCGTGGCTCACCTGGGCTTCATGGCCGACAACGAAAATCGTGTCAGCCTGCTGGTGAAATGGCTCTGGGTGATTGCCCTGCGCGAGCGCGCTTCCCAGCTGATCACCGGCAAGCCGGATCAGCACATGGGCGTTGAGGTGGGTTTGGAGGCCATCGAACTGGCCCAGGATTCCGCGCCACAGGCTCCGCCTTCGGCGGAGAGTGCCCTTGCTGAACCGGCGAAGGCGGCCTGAGCCCTGGCCCCCTCCACCTACGGCGGGCGTCCATGGGGAGCCTCGGCAGCCCCCAAAGTGCTGTTGCCCAGGAAACCGTGATCGAACTCGGCTACCAGCGCAGGCTGGGCACCATCGCCTTCCTGCAGCCCAATCTGCAGCTGGTGATCCATCCCTCCGGTCTGCCGATCCCCACCGCCCTGGTGGTGGGCCTGCAGAGCGGGATCATGTTCTGAGAGTTACCCCTGCAGGCGCTCGATCAGATGGGTGCCCACCCGCAGTGCGTTGGCGATGGCGGTGAGCGAAGGGTTCACCGCGCCGATCGTGGGCATGAAGCTGGTGTCCACCACATAGAGGTTGTCCACCTCGTGGGCCTTGCAGTTCACATCCAGCACGGAGGTGGCGGGGTCGGTGCCGAAGCGGCAGGTGCCGGCCTGGTGCCCCACGGCGGCGATCCCCATGCTGTTGGCGATGTAGATCTGGCGCTCCACCAGGTGTTTCTTCAGGTAGAGCTTGTCGAGCAGGCCCTCCAAACGGCTCACCAGCCGCTTGGAGGCGGTGAGGTTGTTGAAGGTGTAGTTGAGCTGGATCTGCCCGCTCGTGGTCACGGTGACCCGGTTCTCAGGGTCCGGCAGATCCTCGCTGGAGATCCAGAAGTCGATCGCGTGTTCAGCGATCTTGTCCATGCTCCAGCCGGGCATCAGGAAGGTTTCCAGCGGGGCATAGCCCTTCATGATCGCGCCGTCGGTCTTGCCGGTCATCTGGATGTTTCCCATCGGATAGTCGAAATCCGTGTCCCCCAAATACCAGTCGTTGACGCACACCGTCTTTTGGAACACGGTGAGATTTGGCTCATGGGCCAGGGCCACCATGGCCTTGCTGTTGTGGAACATGTAGTTGCGGCCCACCTGGTCGGAGCCGTTGGCCAGGCCCCGGGGGTGGGTGTCGTTGGCCGACATCAGGAGGAGCCGGGCGCTGTTGGCCGCGCCGCAGCTCACCACCACCACATCGCCGCTGACCTTCATCGGCTGCCCATCCCGCTCGATCTCCACCGCCGTCACGTTGCGGCCGCTGCCATCGGTGTGTAGCCGCTTCACTTCGGCCCGGGTCAGCAGGGAGAGGGTGGAGGCCGCCAGGGCCGGCCGGATGCCAAGCACGTCGGCATCAGACTTGGCATGCACCAGGCAGGGGAAGCCATCGCAGCGGTTGCAGCGACGGCAGCGGCTGAAGGCCATCTGCTTCTCATCCAGCATCACCCCACTCGGGGCATGGAAGGGATGGAGCCCCATGCTGCGCAGATCATCCACCAGCTTCTGCATGCGCGGCTCATGGCTCACCGGCGGGTGCGGGTAGGGGCCGCTGCAGGGCGGTTCGGTGGGATCTTCCCCCCGCAGCCCGTGCACGTGATACATCTCCTCCGCCTGCTGATACCAGGGCTCGAAGTCGGCATAGCGCAGGGGCCAGGCCGGTGAGATGCCGTCGAAGTGGCGGAGCTCCTCGAAATCCTGTTGGCGCAGCCGGAAGTGAGCCGCGCCATACATCTTGGTGGCTCCCCCCACGAAGTAATGGCTGCCAGGCTGGAAGGCCTTGCCGTGCTTGTCGAGCCAGAGGTCCTTCGACACGTAGCGACCCTTCTGCATCACCTCTTTGGCATCCCAGTTCTGGGGTTCCTGGGGCAGCCAATCCCCCCGCTCCAGCACCAGCACCCGCAGATCGGTGTGGCTCACTAGATGGCGGGCCAGGGTGCCGCCACCGGCACCGCTGCCGATGATCACCACATTGAAATGGGCCCCATCCTTCACCTCCAGCTGAGCCGGAGCCGGCAGTGGAGAACTCTCGATGGTGGGGTCGTAGACCCTGCTGGTGGAGGACGTCATGACAAAAAGCGGCAGCTGAAGGATCAGCCGTTGGGATAGCGGGACAGTTGGTGGATCATCTTGCACACGAGGGCACTCCAGCCGGTCTGGTGGGACGCACCCACACCGCTGCCGCGATCCCCGTGGAAGTATTCATTGAACAGGATCAGATCCCGCCAGTGGGGATCCTTCTGAAAGAGTTCCACATCGCCGTTGAAGGGGCGCTGCCCCTCACTGTTGCGGCGGAAGATGCCCACCAGCCGTTGCTCCAGCTCCAGGGACACTTGCCAAAGATTGAGCCAGTTGCCCGAACGGGTGGGGAACTCCACCTTGAAGCTGTCGCCATAGAAATGGGCGAATTTCTGCAGGGATTCGATCAGCAGAAAATTCATCGGCATCCAGATCGGCCCCCGCCAGTTGGAATTGCCGCCAAACATGCCCACCGGGCTGTCGGCAGGGCTGTAGGCGAGGGTCTGGGTCTGGCTGCCTTCGGTGTAGGTGTAGGGATGGGCTTCATACACCTTCGACAACGAGCGGATGCCGTGGGGGGAGAGAAACTCCTCCTCGTCGAAGAGGCGTTCGCAGATGCGGCGCAGGCGGTCTTGAGGAACCAGGGTGAAGAGCAGGCGATCGTTGTGCCAGTGGCCGAGATACTCCAACACCCAGGCCGGATCGCTGCGCTCGTGCACGAACCAGGCCTGTGAGTTCTTCACATCCAGCATCGGCAGCCGGCCCACGGTTTCCACATCGAAGCTCTGAACCGCCAGCAGGGGCACTAGCCCGGAGAGGGAGCGGGTGCGCAGGTAGTCGCTGCTGCCATCCGGCCGGCGGATCACGTCGTAATAGAAGCCATCCTGCTCATCCCAGTTGAGGAAGCGACGTTTGGCCGGGTTGTTGAGGCTCATGGAGAGCTGCACGAAATCCACCACGAAGCGCTCGCAGAGGTCGGCATACTCCGGCTCCTCCCGGCTCAGCTCCACGGCGATCTGGAGGAGATTCAGGCTC
>JBJTQT010000192.1:0-7114 GCA_046075745.1 Cyanobium sp.
TGTAGAGCACGGCCCTCACGCTCCCCTGGAAGCCATCGGCGGTGATCGTGGCTTCCTGGCCGATCTTCAGCTTGCCCATGTCGGATTGGTACACCTCCGCTGTCACCACCATGCTGGAGGTGTCGGCCATTTCCAGCAGGCAGTCATCCCCCACCTTGCTGCCGGGCCAGGCGAAAATCTTGAGGATGCGGCCATCCTGGGGAGCGCGCACGGTGGCGTAGTCGAATTCCTGCTTGGCCCGCTCGCGGGCCGCTTCGGCCTGGCGCAGCTCGTTGCGGGCGGTCACCACGTCTTCCGGGCGCACTTCCTTGATCTTCTCCAGGGTTTGCCTGGCGCCCTCGATGTCGGCTTTCAGGCGGGCTTCCGTGCCGGCCCGATCCTCGATGGCCTTGGCCAACTCCGCCTCGGTGGTGTTGGCCCGGGTGCGGTAGCGGTCCCGTTCCAGTTCGGAGATGCCGCCTGCGGCATGGAGACTGTCGAACCGCTGGCGCTCCAGCTTGGCCTCCCGGGCCTTGGCCTGGGCGGAGGCCACGGACTGATCCCCCGTGAGCCTGGCGGCGGCGAGTTGGCGTTCCAGGCTCTCCACCTGGTATTGCTGGGCGCGGATCTCCCCCTGCTTGGCGCCGGCCTGCACCTGGGCCAGTTTGGCCCGGTTCACCCCCACCAGCTCCGTGGCCTCATCCAAGGAGGCCTTCAAGGAGCCGTAGCTGTTGAGGATCGCCAGGGGTTGGCCCTGCTTTACCTCTTCGTTTTCCTGCACCAGCAGCTTCTCGATCCGATCTCCACTCACGGAGCTCGACACGGACACCTTGCGGATCTTGGTTTCCGGCTCGATGCGCCCCAGGGCAGACACCTGGCGGGGGGCGACCACGGCAGCTGGCTCATCGGGCTTGCGGTTGCAGGCCACCAGGGCCGGCAGAAGCAGGCTGATGGCCAGGGAGCAGGCCAGGGGCTTGAAAACTCGAGGGGCCAGGTTCGGAAGCCGTCAATGGCACAAAGTCAGCTTACGCAAAGCCGGTGGGGGCGAACATGCCATCCGTGCCCCCTTACCGCCCCGCCCCTGCCTCCGGAGTTGTTCCCTGCTCCCCCGTCTCCCGGGCCAGCACCGCCCGCCCGATGGCCTGGTCGGTGAGGGCGGTGAGCAGGGCAGCGCGGCTCGCCTGCAGTTCCCGCTGCACGAGAAGCACCTCGGTCAGGGGTTCCACCTGGGCGCGATAGCGCAGCTGGGCATCCCTTAGGGCCCGTTCCCCGGCCTGCACCGCATCTCGGGCTGCGGAGATCCGCGCCGGAGAGGTCTGCAGCAGTTGCCAGGTTTCCTGCACCGTGGAACGGATGCGGCGGCGCGCCACGTCGGCGTCCGCCGCCAGCACGGCGGCTTCCCGATCGGCCAGGGCTGCCCCATCCCGGGCGCGACCCCCATCGAACAGCGGTTGCCGCAGCTGCAGCAGACCGCCCCAATCGTAGAAGGAGCCCTGCAGGCTGCCGGGGGTGTCGATGGTGGGCAGGGTGGCGGAGGCCGATCCTGCCCGCACCTGGCCGGTGGTCTGCAGCACGGGCACATCAATGCGGTTGCTGTTGATCCCGGCGCCAGCGAGCAGGTTGAGGCTGGGCAGCAGGGCCGCCCGGGCCGCCTTCGCCCGCTGCCGATTGGCCTGCTCCTGCAGCTGCAGGGCCTCGAGCAGGGGGCGTTTCTCCAGCGCCAGCCTCAGGGTGGTTTCCAGATCCAGTGGCCAAGGAGGCGCCACCTCTGTGAGGAGCTCCGCCGCCAGGGGTGGATCTTCCGGGGGAACTCCCAGCAGCTCCCCCAGCCGACCCTGCACGGCCGCCTGCTTGGCGCGGGCCGTGAGCAGTCCCTGTTCGTCGCCGGCCCGCAGGCTGCGGGCACGGAGCACATCGATCCTGGCGGCCAGGCCCTTGGCGTGGATCTGCCGCACATCCCGCTCCAGGGCCATGGAGGCCTGCAGGGCCAGGTCCCAGACGGGCACCAGGGCCTGGCGGAGCTGCAGCTCCCGGTAGGTGCTCACCAGGTCGAAGCGCACCTGGCGTTCGTTCTCACTGAGCTGGCGGGCTGCCGCCTGGCGGCCGCTCGCTGCGGCGGCCACTTGCCAGCCTTCACTGATGGGCAGCAGATTGGCGCTCAGCACCACGCCGCCGCCGGCAAAGAGGCTCTGCAACACGGCATAGCCCTGATCCCCAAGGCCGAAACTCAGATCGCCGAAGGTGGGCAGGTTGGTGATCACCCCGATGGAGGTGCCCACCTGGGTGCCACTCACGCTGCCCACCAGATCGAGCCGGGCCAAGCGCAGGCTGCGGCTGAAGGTTTCCGCCGCGGTGCTCCGGCTGAGTTCCCTGCGGGAGCGCTCGAGATCGGCCGAGGCAGGCATCCCCCGTTCCAGCACCTCCGCCAGGGTGAGTGGGGCGGCGTGGCTGGGGCTGGCTGCCGCAAAGGCCAGGGCAAACACCACAATGCGTCTCTTGCTGGTGCCCCGGCGCATGGCCTGGTCCGGGGCGTGGGCATCAGCCGGGCCACGGCGGAGAAAACGCACGAAAGAAACGCGAAGGAGAGTGGCCAGGACCTTAAGGAAGCTCTTGCGGTTCCCGCTAGGGTCCTTTTCAGAATCCGTCTGATGGTTGACCACCACGGAGCACCAAGCCTCATCCCAGCCCCCGTCCCCCGCAGCGGAGCCCCCTTCCCAGCCCCATGGCTTGCTCGATCGGCTGCCGCGGCTGTTGCCTGTGGCCGTGGTGGCTGGGCTCACAGCCCTGTGGGCGGTCACCCCGTCGATCCCGGTGAAGGTGCGAGGCAGCGGCCTGCTCACCCCGCCGGAGAGCCGCCGCGCCTTCTTCTCCCGCGGCCCCGGACAGGTGCAGGACCTCAAGGTGAGCGTGGGGAGCGACGTGGAGGAGGGGCAGTTGCTCCTCACCCTCAGCCGGGTGGGTCAGGCCGCCCCGGGGGGGGGCGCAGTCACCCCTGATCCCCAGGTGATCCAAGCCCAGCTGCGGGCACTGGATGAGCAGATGGAGGGTCTGGAGGCCCAGCGGCGTGCGATCAGCGTGCAGGACGACGCCCTGGTGAGCCGCCGCGGCGAGCTCACGACCACCAACCGGCCGGTGAAAAAGCAACTGCAGGCCCTGGAGGATCTGCGCAAAGATGATGTGATCGCCCGCTACAGCCCCCTGTGGGTGGGCGCCCAGGATCTGTATTTGCGCAATCGGGCCGACATCGCCACGATCGATGGCCAGCGGGCCCAACTGCGTTCGGACATCGCCCAGCTCAGCTCCCGTGCCGCAGAGATTCGCTCCCAGCGCGCCGCCCTGACCGCCCAGGAACTGTCCCAGGATGTGTTCAGTCCAGCGAGAGGGCGTGTGCTGGATCTGGAGGTGGTGCCTGGCCAGGCTGTGTTGCCAGGCCAGCGGCTTGGCAGCCTGGCCGTGGCGGGGGATCAAGACCGCCGCCTGGCGGTGGTGCTCTTCACCACGGCGGATGCCACCCGGATTGCACCGGGCGAGGAGCTTGAGCTCGATCCCAAGGTGATGAGCCGAGACAGCTACGGCGGTGCGGAGCAGCGCTGGGGCGCTCTGCGGGGCACCCTGCTGCGCCTGTCTCCAGCGAGCGTGGATCTGGAGGATGTGGCGGCTCAGGTGGGCAGCAAGGAGGAGGCGGCCAATGCGATGGCCCGCGCCCGCCAGCAGTCGTTCGGGGAGGGGGGCGATCTCACCGCCCAGCTGCCGGATCGAGCCGCCGCGCCGGTGGTGCTCGGGGTGGTGCGGCTGGAAGAGGCCCCAACGCCCAGTGGTTTGGCCTGGAGTCGGGGCAGCGGTCCGCCGCGGGCCCTGCCCGCCCGCACGCCCCTGGAGGTGTCGGCGGTGGTGGAACGCCGCTCGCTTCTGAGCTATGTGGCGCCGTTTGGTCGCTGGTTGGCCGGTTCCCGCCCATGAGCCGCCCCGCCTCGTTGCAACGCCTGCTGGGCCCCTGGCTGAAGCCCTGGCTGGCGCCCTGGCCCTGGCTGAGCCTGGGCCTGCTGGTCCTCTGCACCCGCACGGAGCCGCCGCGGCTGTGGTTCTGGCTGGCATTGCTGCTGATCAGCCTGCTGGTGGGGCTGCTCAGGGCCCTGGCCCCCAAGCCTTGAGCACACCCCTGGGGATCTCCACCGCCGTGCGCCACCCGCTTGTGGTGGCCCTGGCGACCGCCCTGGTGTGGAGCATGGCCCATGCGCTGGACTTTGGCTCTGGGGCGGCCTATGGGGTGGTGATCGCCGCGTTGGTGGTCCCGCCCGACCTGCGTCCGTTGCCGCCGCCGCTGTTTGTGGTGTTGCCCGTGTTGTCTGTGCTGGCGCTGGGGATGGGCACCCTGCTCAAACCCCTGTTGGAGGCGCCGGTGGTGTGGGCGTTCGCCATCGTCACCCTGTTGGCGCAGCTGTTCGCCCAGATCCTTCCCGACAAGTTGGCTCCGCTGCGCACCGTGGTGCCGATCCTGGCGATCTTGCCCCTGCTCGGCAGCAACAGCACCTGGCTGTCGGCCTGGCATCAGGTGCTCGCGATCGTGTTGGGGTTGGCGGTGGGCGCGGCGATGACCGCCGCCTTTCGCCTGCCGGGGGATGGACCTGCCGCCGAAGCCACCAAGGAGGCCACCAAGGAGGGCAAGGGGGAACCATCTGCTCCTGTGCGCTCCCCGGCCCAGCGCCTGGCGGATCCCTATTTCTGGCGCAAGGTGATCGCCTCCACCCTGGCGCTGGCGGTGGGGCAGGGACTGGGAGCCGTGAATCCCAAATACGTCTACTTCGGCGTGGTGATCCTGCTCAATGAAAGCCTGGGGGCCACCATGGCGCGGGTGCGGGATCGGATGGTGGGGGTCACGCTCGGGGTGCTGATGCCCTGGCTGGTGTTCAACCTCTTCGGGGTGAGCAGTGTGTCGCTGGCCCTGGTGATGGGCGGCACCGCAGCCCTCCTGCCTGCCCTGGGGCTGGGCGCCAATCTGCGCACGGCCCTGATCTCCAGCGGCGTGACGTTTGCGGGCTATCAGGCCCTCACCGATTGGTACATCCCCACCCGCTGGATTGATTATTTGCTCGGCTGCGGGCTGGCCCTGCTGGTGTGTGTGCTGTTCCAGCCCAGCTCCGCCCTGCGCCGTTTCCGCCAGCTCGCTGAGGAGGCGCGCCGCAGCGGCAAACCGCCATCAGCGGAACTGTTGGCCCTGCTGCCCAGCGCCCGGGAAGAAGCCCTGTGGCTGGGGCAGGGGGCACGGGTTGAGGCCTTGCTGGCGTCACTGCAACAAGAGTCAGGTCCCTCGTCTTAGGTTTGCAGAGCTGCCCCGTCCGAAGGGCTGGTGCTGTGATGTCTTGAGCCCGATGGAAGACTTGCGACAACCTGTCGCTTTTGCTGTAAGAGTTCGCCCGATGCGTGAAGGTTGAAGCGTGGCGTACCCGCCCTCTGCTGCGTTGCCGGAATTCATCTTTGGGCCCCTCTCCACCGAAGCGGGGCGGGTGCGGCAGGCCCGGCTGGATCGTTCGGGTCTGGTGCACGATGTGCAGCGCGCCGTGCTCGCCCCGGAGGCGGGGGAGGAGGTGGAGATCTGGGTGCGGGTGGGGGTGGCTGTGGATGCGGTGGAGTTGCGCTACAGCACCGATCCGGCCCTGGATCTGATGGCGCATGGGGCAGCGCCCCCCCCGGGCGGCCCCCCGCAGGGGGTGGTGGTGGTGCCGATGGGCTGCACCCGCCTGGAGTGGGACACCCTGGCCTGGGGCTATCTGGAGGAGTGGAGCGCGGTGATCCCGGGCCAGCCGGCGGGCACGACGGTGGTGTATGCCATCCGGGCCACCACCCCCAGGGGCGCCACGCTCTGGAGCCCGGCGGTGGATCCCGAACGCCCACCCCTCACCTATGCCTATGTGGCAGGGCGCCGGCCGATTCCAGAGTGGATCCGGGAGGCGGTGATCTACCAAGTGTTTGTGGATCGGTTCGCGCCGGATCCGGGCACGGCGTTTCAAGACACCCAGGACCTGGCGAGTCGCTGCGGGGGCACCCTGCGGGGGCTCACAAGCCGGCTCGACCACCTGCAGGCCCTGGGGGTGACCTGCCTATGGCTGACGCCCATCTTTCCCAGCCCCTCCCACCACGGCTACGACCCGATTGATCCAGGTGCCGTGGAGCCACGCCTCGGCAACCTGGCGGATTGGGAGGCGTTGGTGGCGGCGGCCCGAGCCCGGGGCATGCGGTTGCTGCTGGATTACGTGGTGAACCATGTCTCGAGCGAGCATCCCAAATTTGTGGCGGCCCAGGCCGATCCGGCCGATCCGGCGGTGGCCTGGTTTCGCTTTCGGGAGCATCCCGATGGGTATGACTGCTTTTTTGATGTGCCCAGCCAGCCCGAGCTGCAGACCGACCATCCGGAGGTGCGCGCCTATTTCCTGGAGCACGCGCGGTTTTGGCTCGAGCGGGGTTGTGATGGGTTTCGGCTGGATTACGCCGCCAATGTGAGCCATGCCTTCTGGTCGCTGTTTCGGGAGGGCACCCGCCAGACGCACGCTGACGCGGTGACCTTGGGGGAGATCACCCAGCCCCCTGATGTGATGCGCTCCTACATCGGCCGGATAGATGGCTGCCTGGATTTCCGCTTACTGGAGCTGTTGCGGGGCTTTTTCGCCTTCCGCACGTTGAGCGCCAGCGCCTTTGCCCACGGCATCGCCCAACACATAACCTATTTCGGGGATGAGCTGGTGTTGCCGAGTTTTCTCGACAACCACGACATGAACCGTTTCCTCTGGCTGGTGGGGGGAGACAAGCGCCGGCTGCGGCTCGCTGCGTTGTGCCAATTCACCCTGCCCCAGCCGCCGATCCTCTACTACGGCACGGAGGTGGGCCTCTCCCAGCGGGCCGGGGTGGGGCGGCTGGAGGAGGCGCGCCTGCCCATGCCCTGGGGGGGGGAGCAGGATCTGGAGTTGCTGGGCTTTTTCCAGACCCTGATCGCCCTCCGCCAGGGCCACCCCTGCCTGCGGAAGGCGGTGCGCCAGATCTGGCTGCTGGAGGATCGGCAGGGCTTGCTGGGGGTGCGCTGCGGCGATCTGGCGCTCATGTTCAACAATGGCGAGGGCGCCGCTGAGGTGGCGTTGCCTGC
>JBJTQT010000193.1:0-9457 GCA_046075745.1 Cyanobium sp.
GGCCAGCCCTCACCCGCGCCCCGTCGGCCACCCGTCCCTCCACCCGCGCCTGGGGATCCAACAGCCGAAACAACGGCTCCACCAGATCCCCACCGCAGAACACCCCCTCCCGCTGGCCAATCCATTCAGCCCGGCCCTCCCGATGGATCAGGGCTGGGCTCGTCAGATCACCCCGGCCCAGATCTTCTGCCAGCCAAGCTTCCAGCTGGTGGAGCAGCTCCGGCTGCAGGGGTGGACAGAGAAGGGACATGGGCAACTCGCGCACCCCCATCCTCGGATGCCATCGCCCTTGACGATTCACGGCGGGGTGTTGGCGGAAGCCACCTCCAGCGGCCACAGTGGGCTGAATCCACGGTACCCAGCCGGCCCATGGCTCTTCCCGACCTGGCGGCACCCATGGCCACCATTGGTGTGCCCACCGAAATCAAGCGCGATGAGCAGCGGGTGGCCATCACACCTGATGGGGTGCGGGAGCTGGTGGCCCAGGGCATGGAAGTGCGGGTGCAGGAGGGGGCCGGGTTGGGGGCGGGCATCAGCGATGACGCCTACCGGGTGGCGGGCGCCCGCCTGGTGGATCGGGAGGAGGCTTGGGCGGCCCACCTGGTGGTGAAGGTGAAGGAGCCCCAGCCGGAGGAATTCGGTTTCCTGCGGCGCGACCTGGTGCTCTTCACCTATCTCCACCTCGCCGCCTACACCGATGTGGGCCGGGCCCTGCTGGAGGCGGGCACCACGGGGGTGGCTTACGAAACTGTGCAACTGGAGGACGGCAGCCTGCCCCTGCTGGCCCCCATGAGCGAGGTGGCCGGACGGTTGGCGGCCCAGGTGGGAGCGCGATTGTTGGAAAAGCCCCAGGGGGGGCGCGGGGTGCTCATCGGCGGTTGCACCGGGGTGCGCCCCGCCCGGGTCACCGTGCTGGGGGCGGGCACCGTGGGCTGGAATGCGGCCCGCCTGGCCGCCGCCATGGATGCGGAGGTGTTTCTGCTGGATCGCTCCCCCCAACGTTTGCGCCAGGTGGACAGCGACCGCAAGGGCCGGCTGACCACCCTGGTGAGCAGCCGGGCCCTGATCGAGCGCCTTGTCCCCAGCACCGACCTGCTCATCGGCGCGGTGCTCCTGCCAGGCGGCCGGGCGCCCACCCTGGTTGAGGAGGAGTGGGTGCAGCGCATGCGCTCCGGTTCGGTGATCGTGGATGTGGCCATCGACCAGGGGGGGTGCATCGCCACGAGCCGAGAAACCACCCACACCGATCCTGTGGTCACCATTCATGGTGTGCAGCACTACGCGGTGGGCAACATGCCTGGGGCCGTGCCCTTCACCTCCACCGAAGCCCTGGTGAGCGTCACCCTGCCCTACATCCTGGTGATGGCGGGCCGGGGCCTCACCGAAGCGGTGACGGATCGGCCCGAGCTGCTCTCGGGCCTCAACACGGTGGATGGGGCCGTGTGCCATCCGGGGGTGGCCAAGGCTCTTGGGGTGGCTCCGCGCCATCCGATGGCCTGCCTGCGCTGAATGACTGGCCCGCGGCAACGCTGAAGGTCTCTTGCCGCGGCGGGCTGGCTGAAGTTGCTTGCCGATTCAGCGAAGTGCAGCGGTTTCAGGGGCCAGGCCCTCCCGCAGGGCCAGCACCAGCCCGGCGGCTTCGACGTAGCTCCCTGCCTCCAGCGCCTGCAGCCCCAGAGCTGCCCCATCCACCTGCAGCACGCAGGTGTTGCCGCTGACGGCGATCAGGGGTACCCCCCGCTCCGCGCAGGCCAGCACTGCCTCCCCTCCCAGGGCCCCGACTGGCGCCACCACGGCGCCCAGCTCTTCGGCCCGGAGCAGCCCGGGGCCATGGCCTCTCCCCCCAGGGCTGCTCCCCGCACAGACCGACACCAGATCCGGGGCGCGGCTGAGGCCCACCAGCACGCAGGGCAGAAAGGTGTGGCCAAGCTCTTCGGCGGCGGCCCGGGGATCCAGCAGGGGATCGGGGGGCAGGGGGGCCAGAGCGGGGGCATGGGCGCAGGGCACACCGAGGTGGCGGCTCAGCAGATGAGAGATCACGGCTTCCGCCCCGGCCAGTCCATCCACCCCCTGGCCATGGCGGTAGGCCTCCAGGGCATCGCTGCCTGGATCATCGGGGAAGCGAGCCACCACGGCGATCGCCGTGCCACCGCCCGCCAGTACACGGTCCCCGGCCCGCAGCAGAGCGCCGGGGTTTTGCAGGCTGCCCCAGCTGGAACCGCTCCCCCCCCATGCCAAGCCCACCCCCAGGGGGGCGTCGGTGGTCACCACGGGTCCGATCGCCAGGCCAAGGCTGGCGCCGCAGGCCTGGGCCACCTGCAGATGGCGCAGCCGCAGGGGCTCCTCGATGCCTTGATCCAGCACCAGCCCCACCCGTTGCCGCTGGACGGGGGCCAGGGCCAGATCCCCGCAGGCGAAGCGGTTGAGAGCCCAGCCCTCCACATAGTGAATCCTGGGATCACTCCAGTAGAGGGCCGCCGCATTGAGCACATTGGGGTGGGTGATCAGGCAGCCGCTGGCCGCCGCCAGCAGCCGGGCCGCCGGCAGGGCATCGCCCGCATAGCCACCCACCCGGCATCCCACTCCCGTGGGCACCACCATCAGGGTGGGCAGGGCTGGTGGCTCCCAGCTCCCGTTCAAAGCGGCTGTCGCCAAGCCACCGCCTCCAGGGTGAGGCGCCCCCGGCTGGTGGGGCAGGCAGGGGGCGCCACCCGGGTGATGGCCCAGCGCAGGGCTTCACCGCCTGGACCGATCCGCTCGGCCAAGGCCTGCCGAATCTGGGGCAGCAGGGGCCCATCCATGGGCTGGAACTCCAGCTCCAGCTGCTCCAGCGCCGGGCTCATTTCTGATACTGGCCAAACTGGGCCTCATAGAGGGCGTCTTCCTGCCCGCCCAGCACTTCGAGGTCGCTGCGGGGGAAGGCCACGCAGAGCAGGGCATAGCCCTCCTGCTGCAGTTCGGCCTTCACTCCCATCGCATCGGGCTGATGCACCGTGCCACTCCGAAGCCGGGCCGCACAGGTGGTGCAGACGCCCGAGCAGCAGGAATTGGGCAAGGGAATTCCGGCGGCCTCCGCGGCGGCCAGCACGGTCTGGTCCGACCTGGCCGTGAAGGTGTGCTGGCTGCCATCCAGCTCAACGCGGATCGTGTAGGTCGAGACCTCGCCGGTGGCCATCAGCGGAAGACTTGCTGCTGAAACCATCTTCCCTCGACGGGGGGCGCACAAGGGCAAGGGCTCAGGGGGCTGGCCGCAGCACCATCAGTCCCAGACCATCCTCCACCCCTGCCACGTAACGGGCCAGATCCCGGCTCCGCATTACCCCCCGGCCCGGCGCGGCGTGGATGGCATGGCGCCTGGCACCCTCCACTTCCACAAAACCCACGTGGCTCACATCCAGACCCTTCACCCGGGTCACCAGAGCGAAGATGTCGCCATTCCTGAGCCTGGGGATGGCCCCGCCCAACGCAGCGGTGGGGACGTAGGCCTGCGCCAGCGTCAGGCCCTTTTCCAGAGTGGTGATGCAGCGTCGATTGGTGGCCTGCTGCATGGGTCTGTAGGCCTCGGGATGGTCCCCCATGAAGCGCAGGGGGATCCGGCGGCTGCGAGCCCCCGGCAGGCTGGCGGTGATGTCGCTGAGGATCCCCTCGCGCTGGGCGGCGGCGGCCCAGCGGCTGAAGTAGTGGTGCCGGTGGCAGTAGTCCACCCGCCCGCCGTCGTAGCGGAGCTGCCGCACCTGCTCAGCGAAGGCTCCGGCGGTGGCCGCGGACCCCTGGGGCTGCAGCTGCACCAGGGCGAGGAGCTGCTCCACGAAGAGAAAGCAATCAAAGCGGGCGAGATCCAGTCTGAGTTGTTCCACCGGGCCCTGATCCAGGGAGAAGGCCGCGTAGGGCCTGCCGATGGCCCGCCGTGCCAGGGCCACGAGGGCGTCGCCCTTGGTCTGCCCCTTTCGCAGATCCAGACCCTGCTGGAGCAGGGCAGGGGTGCCCGGGCTCCACAGGGGGGGGGCGGCGCCCGCCGCAACGGAGCCCGGCCCGGTCCAGAGGATGGTTGCGGTGAGTAGCAGCCATGGCGCCAGGGAGCGCAGCTGGGCGCCCATGGTTCAGGCCACCTGCGGCTGGGGATGGGCGGCCAGCCATTCGGCCAGCGACTGCTGGGGTTGGCCCTGGCGGGAGGTGATCTCCAGGATGCGGCCTTCAGAGGCGGGGGTGTCGAGAGCATCCAGGCACACCCGGGCCACCAGTCGGCGAGGAATGCTCTGGCTGTCCTGTTCATCGGGTCCGGTGTAGAGCACCGCCTCGGTGTCCAGAGCGTCCTCCGATTCCTTGAGGCCCCCAGGGCGCACGATGGTCCAGCGCAGACCGCTCTCCTGCAGCCAGCGTTCGCCCACCCCCTTCCACACCAGGATCAAGCCGAAGAGGTTGAGGGGATGGATCCAGCGCCCGCTGCAGAGGGAACTCACCAGCACCACCCGCTCCACCCCGGCGGCCCTACAGGCAGCGATCTGGGAGCGGATCGCGAGGGCATCCACCTTCATCGGCCCGAGGAGATCCACTGAAGGCCTGGCACCCGTGGCGATCACAAGGGCGTCGCAGCCCTGGAGCGCCTGGGCCAGAGCGTCCGTATCCCCCAGCTCCAGGCGCTGGATCTCCGAGCCGCTCAGCCCTTCCGGCACCTCAGATCCTGGCCGCAGCAGGGCGCGCACCTCATGGCCGCGGGCCCGGGCCTCCTGCACCACGCGCCAGCCTGTCTTGCCCGAAGCTCCCGTCACGGCGAGTCGTGTCATGGCGTTTCTGCATGCAATGCCGCCAAGCGTATGGAGCAACCACCCCCTCCTGGGTGTTTAGGCTGACAGTCATGGTGGAAATGATTCTCGAAGTCAGCCATCTCACGGTGTGCCGGCGAGGGGCGCCCGTGGTGGAGGACGTGTCATTTTCCCTGGCGCCCCGATCCGATACCGCCCTGATCGGTCCCAATGGGGCGGGAAAGAGCACCCTGGTGCAGGCCCTGCTCGGCGTGCTGCCCCACAGTGGCGGGGAGGTGAGGGTGCTGGGGCATCGCCTCGGCGCCAAAGGGCAGCTTCCCTCTGCGATCCGGCAACAGATCGCCTACCTCCCCCAGAGCCTTCATCTCAGGGATGCCATCCCCCTGAGTGTGCGTGAGTTCGTGGCACTGGGCTGGGATCCTCCCGGCCCCCGCCTGCCCTGGCTCGATCGCCATGGCAGGCGCCAGGCCGCTGAGCGTGCCCTGGCCCGCACCGGCAGCGCACCCCTGGCGTCCCACCTCATCACTGAACTCTCCGGCGGCCAGCTCAAGCGGGTGCTGCTGGCCTTCTGTGTGGTGCGACCACGGCGTCTGCTGTTGCTGGATGAGGCCCAGACCGGCCTCGATGCCCAGGCCAGTGAGGCCTTCCATGGTCTGATCGAGCAGTTGCGCCGCCAGGAGGGCTGGGCGATCCTCCAGGTGTCGCACGATCTGGAGATGGTGCGCCGCAGCTGTGATCGGGTGCTTTGCCTCAACCGCCGTCTGCGCTGCAGCGGCACGCCGGACCACGCCCTCAGTCCAGAGCAACTCGCCCTGGTCTACGGCCCTGGCTTTGTTCCCTACCACCACCATCACCACCATCACGAGCCCTCAGGGGCCTAAGCGCATCGGCGTGGCTTGTCGGTAGAGCCACTGCACCGTGGCCCGATCCCTTGGGCTCAGCTTCAGGATGGGCGTTGCTCCAGGGGCCACCGCCATGGCATCGCCGGGGTGGTCGCTGTGGCCCCAGAGTCCAAAGGCATGGCCCAGCTCGTGGAGGGCCGTGGCCTGGATCGCCTCGCGTCGCTGTCCGGGGCTGATCAGCACGTCCACCTGCGGCTCCACCTGGCCGGCCGGTCCCGCTCCCAGGCCCATCAGGGTGAGGCTGGCCCTGCCATGGCTGGCCCGGGGCCTGCCGGATGGGTCCTGGCCCAGGGGCGGCCGCTGCCGCCGGATTCGAACCTGAGCCCTCTGGGGATCCTCCACCCGTTGCAACGCCAGCACCCCCTCCCACTCCTCCAGGGCGCCGGTCACCGCCTGATGCCACCGCCTGGCCGTGGCATCGGAGGAGCTCATCTCCAGGGGCTCCACCCACACGCACCAGACGGACTGGAGCGGCCAGCCCATGGGGGTGGTCTGCAGCCGGTGGCGGTAGTCGTGCGATGGATCTGAGGCGGGAAGGCTGGCGGAGATCAGCAGCGGCTGGATGGAGATGGGGTCTCCCCGGCGCTCGGCCTGGCATGGATCGGCTCCCTCGGCTGTTCCGCCCGCCAGGAGCACCATCAGCGAGATGAGCCCACTCCAGGCCCCTGTTCGCATCAGGGCTGGAGGCCAACCCCCCTGGCCATCAGGGTGGCAAGGAAGGGGATCAGGGCGAATCCGGCGATCTCCACATTCAGAATCCAACGCAGCCGCTGGGCCAGGGCTTCGCTCACCTGGGGCAGTTCCCCCTTGCGCAGGGGGATCGCCCAGAGGATGTAGGTGATCGTGGGGTAGAGGGAGAGGGCACCCACGCTGAGATAGAGGCCCACCTTCAGCCAGAAGAGGGGATTCTCGGTGTAGAAGCTGCTGCCCTGGCCGAAATGCACCACCCGCAGGATGCCGCTCACCAGAAGGGCCAGGGCGGCGATCCCATACACCACATCGGTGATCACCATCAGCACCGCTTCGTTGCGCTCTGGATTCGCTCGGATCAGGCGGCGCTCCAGGACGAGAGCGGCGAAGCACACCATGAAGCTCAGGTAGTGGCTGTAGGCCACAGCCGCGCTGGTGAGCACCTGGCTAGGAAGAGCGGGCATTGCGAGCGCGGCCATGATTCAGGAGCAAGCCGCTGGAGGTTAGCGGCCTGATCCAGCAGTGGTGGCTGCGCTGGGTTTCTGGCTCTGCAAGAGCTGGATGCCAGGGATTGCTTAAGGAAAACGATAGAAAGATCCGAAGAAAAGACACAGAACTCTGAAGCCTTTCTGTGACTTCGCTGGATATTTGTTCCCTTCCCTATTTTCAATGAAGTGCGAGTTTTTGTGATGGCCAGTTCCCTGAGTGCGTTCCTCGGTGAGATCGGTCGCCACCAACTTCTGACCCCAGAACAGGAACTCACCCTGGGCCGCAAGGTGCAGGCGATGGTGGGTCTGCAGGAACGTTGCAGCCAGGCTGGAGGTCAGGGCCCCGCCTGCGAATTTGATGAGAATGAGCGCCGCACGCTGCGCCTGGGGGAGCGGGCCAAACAGCAGATGATTACGGCAAATTTACGGCTCGTTGTGAACCTCGCCAAGCGCTACCAGGGCAAGGGCCTCGACCTGCTCGACCTGATCCAGGAAGGCACGATCGGCCTCACCCGCGCCGTGGAGAAGTTTGATCCCACCCGTGGCCATCGCTTCAGCACCTACGCCTACTGGTGGATCCGACAGGGGTTGAATCGGGCCCTCTCCACCCAGAGCCGCACGATCCGCATCCCGGTGAATGTGAACGAGAAGCTCACCCGCCTGCGGGCGGCCAAGGCCAGGCATTTGCAGTCGCACGGCCATCTCCCCACGGCCAAGGAGCTGGCCCATGCCCTTTCCCTGCCGAAGGGGGAGGTGGAGGAGCTTCTGGCCTGCGAGCTGCGCAGTGTCACCGTGAGCCTGCAGGGCGCCGTGCGTTCCAAGGCCGACCCCTCTGAGCTTGTGGATGTGCTTCCCAGCCCCGAGCCGGCACCGATGGATCGGGCCGAGCAGGCGGAGCGCACCGCCTCTGTGTGGAAGCTCCTGGAGAACGCCAACCTCACCCCCAAGGAGAAAACGGTGGTGATGCTGCGTTTCGGGCTGGATGGCTCCCATGAGTGGCGCACCCTGGCGGAAGTGGCCCGGCAGCTGCAGTGCAGTCGTGAGTATTGCCGTCAGGTGGTTCAGCGGGCCCTGCGCAAACTGCGTCGGGCCGGCATTGAGAGCGGCATGGTGCAGGAGTAACCCCCCCATTCCTGGGGGGCATTCCCCCCTTGGTCCCTGGGATGAAGCTCTCAGAATGGCTGCATTGACGCCCAAGTGGCGCGCCTTCAAAGGAGAACCCCCATGTCCGCCGCGTCTTCAGCCGCGGGCCCACAAGCCAGCCAGGTTGTTCTGGAACCGGAAGTCGTCACCGACTCGGTCGTGGATCAGAACCTTCTCTCCCGCCTGCTGCGGCGGGCGGGACGCACGGTGGCCCGGCCAGCCCTGGAGTGCTTTGAGATGTTGGTCGATGGGGCCACCCCCCATCAGGCCCGCCTCACCGTTCTCGCGGCTCTCACCTACCTGGTGCTCCCCATCGATCTGATCCCCGATTTCATTCCCGCCGCGGGCTTCGGGGATGACATGGTGGCCCTCAAGGCCCTGTTGGGCCTGTGTTCCCGTCACATCACTCCCCAGATCAGGTCCCGGGCCCAGCGCAGACTGGATGCCTGGTTTCCCAAGGCCTGATGCGAACGATGGAGCCCTCTGCAGCCCTCACAGAGGAAGAGCTGGAGGATCTCCAGCTCTTCCTCAAGGACTGGCTGCGCCATACCGGTCGCACCCAGGCTGATCTGAGGCGCGCTCTGAGGGCTTCCTCCATTCGCATGCCCGTGCTGGTGGCCGTGTTGCAGCGCATCCATTCCCAGCAGGGTCTCAGGGGGCTGGCTGAGCAGCTGTGTCAGATCGAAACCCTCTGGCACTGTGAGGACAGCGACACCCCCCATCCCCCAGATAGCGGGGCGGGATCTGCTCTGCCTGATGCCATGGACCAGCTGGATCTGCTGCTGGATGAGATCCGTGGTGCTGCCGAAGACGACGCCTCCGCTTGATTCGCTCTGCGTGATCCACCCTGCAGGATGGGCTTGGGTGCGGCAGCATGAAGGGGTTGATCCTTTCCTCCAGATGATTCCTCCAGCCCTGATCCGTTCCCCCTGGGTCCTTGGATTGGGAGCCCTTGTGGTCATGGCGCCACCGGCCCTGGCCCAGGTGGAATCCTTCATGCTCAAGTCCGGTAGTCAGGTCGGTCCGACCACTGAGGTGAAGCCGAAGAACTGCGTCACGGCAAAGGATGGCAGCATCACCTGTGATACCGAGCTGGTGAACCCGCCTGGCAACACGCAAGCCAAGCCCCAGTTCAATCCCTTCCGGAACTGAGATGGCTCCCTCGCTCTCCGAATGGTGGTCTGAAAAGGGCTATCTGAGGGGTGTCGATCGCTTTGAGCAGGTGATCGCCAAGCTGCTCGGCCTGCTGCTGGTGCTCCTGATTGTTCTGGCGAGCCTGGAGCTGCTGCGTCAGCTCACCCTCGCCCTGGTGCTGCGGCAGACCGTCTGGCAGGGGGATGCGCTGATCACTTATTTCGGTGAGTTGCTCAACATCCTGATCGCCCTGGAACTGCTGCAGAACATCACGGCCTATCTGAAGCGCCATGCTGTTCAGATCCAGTTGGTGCTGCTCACGGCCATCACTGCCGTC
>JBJTQT010000194.1:0-3623 GCA_046075745.1 Cyanobium sp.
TGAGCTGCACACCGTGGTGGGGGGGGAGCGCAGCTCAGCGGATGCGGGCAGCCTGCTCAAGCCCGCCCTGGCCCGGGGCGACCTGCGCTGCATCGGCGCCACCACCCCGGAGGACTACCGCCGCACGATTGGCAAGGATCCAGCCCTGGAGCGGCGCTTCCAGCAGGTGGTGATCCGCGAGCCCGACCGGGACACCTGCCTGGAGATCCTGCGGGGGCTCCGGGAGCGCTACGAGCTGCACCACGGTGTCACCATCACCGATCCGGCCCTGGTGGCGGCCTGCCGGCTGGCGGATCGCTACATCAGCGATCGTTGCCTGCCGGATTCGGCCATCGATCTGGTGGATGAGGCGGCCGCCCAGCTGCGCATGGAGGTGACCTCCAAGCCCCGGGTGGTGGAGGAGGCCGAAGGGGACCTGCGGCGGGTAGAGCTGGCCCTGCTGGCGGCGGAAGCGGCGCCGATGGAGGAGCGGATCCAGCTGCAGGAGCAGCGCCAGCGGGCCCATGGGGCCCTGGAGGCCCTGCAGCGGCGCTGGGACCAGGAGCGGGAACGGCTGGCGGAGCTCCGGGAGCTGCTGGAGGAGGATGAGCGCTTGCGGCAGGCCATCGCCGAGGCGGAGCGGGAAGGGGATCTGGAAACCGCCGCCCGCCTGCAGTACGACCAGCTGCAGCGGGTGCAGCAGCAACGCACGGCCCTGGAGGCGGAGCTGCGCCGCGATCCGATGCTCAGAGAGCAGGTGGAGGAGGGCGACATCGCCGATGTGGTGGCCCGCTCCACGGGCATTCCGGTGCAGCAGCTGCTGGCTGGCGAGCGGCAGAAGCTGCTGGAGCTGGAGGCACGGCTCGGGGAGCGGGTGATCGGCCAACCGGAGGCGGTGGCGGCGGTGGCGGCGGCCATTCGCCGGGCCCGGGCGGGCATGAAGGCCCCCAGCCGGCCGGTGGGATCGTTCCTGTTCCTGGGGCCCACGGGGGTGGGCAAAACGGAGCTGGCCAAGGCGCTGGCAGCCTCCCTCTTCGATGAGGAGGAGGCTTTGGTGCGGCTCGACATGAGCGAATTCATGGAGCGCAACGCGGTGGCCCGCCTGGTGGGGGCCCCTCCGGGCTATGTGGGCTACGAGGAGGGCGGCCAGCTCACGGAGGCCGTGCGGCGCCGCCCCTATGCGGTGCTGCTGCTGGATGAGGTAGAGAAGGCCCATCCGGAGGTGTTCAACCTGCTGCTGCAGGTGCTGGACGACGGCCGGCTCACCGATTCCCAGGGCCGCACGGTGGATTTCCGCCACACCGTGGTGATCATGACCAGCAACCTGGCGGGGCGAGCCATCCTGGAGCAGGCCCGGGAGGGCAGGGAGGGGCCCCAGGCGGAGGCGGCCCTGCAGGCGGAGGTGGATCAGGCCCTGGCGCGGCAGTTCCGCCCCGAATTCCTGAACCGCATCGATGAGGTGATCCGCTTCCGGCCCCTGGGCAAGGACGACCTGCAGCACATCGTGCGGCTGCAGCTGCGCGAACTGGCGGCCCTGCTGGCGGAGCAGCAGTTGCGGCTGGAGGTGGAGGCGCCGGTGGTGCGCGCCCTGGCGGAGCGGGGCTATGAGCCGGAGTATGGGGCGCGGCCGTTGCGGCGGGTGATGCGCCGCTGGATCGAGAATCCCCTGGCCACGGAGCTGCTGGAGGAGCACTTCACGGGGGCCTGGGGGGTGAAGCTGAGCCTGGGTCCAGCGGAGGATCCCGAGCAGCTGATCTTCCAGCCCTTGCGGCAGGAGGGGGAGAGCGTCCGGTAGGGTGGTCGTTTGCTGATGGGCGGCGACGCCCGGCAAGCGCCGCTCGCCAGCGATCTCCCTGCCGTGGATTCCTCGCCTTCCTCCCCCACCTCCACGCCCGAGCGCCCCGCCTCCCCTGGTGACGCCGGACCGGAACCCCAGGGCCCCCAACAGGAGCAGCCCGGTGGTTTCGCGGCGGCCACCATGGCCGAGCTCCGCAAGGTGGTGTGGCCCAGCCGCCAGCAGCTGTTCAATGAAACGGTGGCGGTGATCGTGATGGTGGCGGCCTCAGCGGCGGCGATCGCCGCCCTGGATCGCTTCTACACCTGGGGAAGCCAACTGCTCTTCCGATGATGATGGTGCCTGAGTCTTCCCTGCCCACCCTGGATGAGGGGCTCTCTGCGGAGGGTCTGCCCCTGGAGCTCCCGGCCCCTGCGGTGGAGGGCGCTGCCGCTGAAGCCCCCGAGAAACCCCAGGTGGCCCGCTGGTATGCGGTGCAGGTGGCCTCGAGCTGCGAGAAGAAGGTGAAGGCCACCCTGGAGCAGCGGGCTGTCACCCTCGGGGTGGACAACCGGATCCTGGAGATCGAGATCCCCCAGACCCCGGGCGTGAAGCTGAAGAAGGACGGCACCCGCCAGTCGATCGAGGAAAAGGTGTTTCCCGGCTACGTGCTGGTGCGGATGATCCTCGACGAAGACACGATGATGGCGGTGCGCAGCACCCCGAATGTGATCAACTTCGTTGGTCAGGAGGAGCGGCGCGCCACCGGCAAGGCCCGCGGCCACATCAAGCCTCGCCCGCTCAGCCGTCAGGAGGTGGATCGGATCTTCAAGCGGGCGGCGGAGAAGAAGCCGGTGGTCAAGGTCGACCTCAGCGAAGGCGAGCAAATCCTCGTCACCGCTGGCCCCTTCAAGGATTTCCAAGGCGAGGTGATCGAGGTCTCGGCTGAGCGCAGCAAGCTCAAAGCATTGCTCTCGATCTTCGGTCGGGAGACGCCGGTGGAACTCGAGTTCTCCCAGATCAGCAAGCAAAACTGAAGCGGACTCGGAAACGTCCGATCCACGAGGGTGAGACACTACCAATTTGTTGTGTGGATCAATTCCCAGGGGCTGTCACCAAGAGATTGATGGCCTTGCAGTTGTTCAGAAAATGCTTGGCAGCTTGCTCCGTCCCGTTGCAAATCACTCGCTGCCGGCATCGCAGCAGTCGCCCCAGCAGCATGGCTGAGCCGACCATAGCCCGAGGCCGATCCGGCTTGGCCGATCGAGGTCAGGTCTGTTGGGAGATTCAGTAATCCACCCCGCGCTTGAGGTCCACCCCGCGCTCGGCGTAGTGCTTATGGCATACCATTTCCGAGTGAACAGAGGCGAGATCGAAGTAAGCGGGCCGGGATTGGCAGCGCCCCGTGATGATCACCTCGGTCTCTGCCGGTTTGCGCAGCAGGGTCTGCACGATTGGCTCCACCGGCAACAGCTCCAGATCCACGGTGGGGTTGAGCTCATCGAGGATCACCGTTTTGTAGAGGCCGCTGGAGATGGCGGCGCGGGCGATCTCCCAGGCCCGTTCCGCTTCCACGTAGTCGATCGGCTGCTGCTGCCCCCGCCAGACGATCGCATCCCGCCCCGATCGCAGGTGATCCACCAGATGGGGATAGCTCTCGCGCAACGCCGCGATCGCCGCGTCCTCGGTGTAGCCGCTGCCCCCCTTCAGCCATTGCAGGATCAGCACCCGATGGCTCTTGTCCTGGCTGATGCCGCGGCCGATCGCTTGCAATGCCTTGCCAAGGGCGCTGGTGCTCTTGCCTTTGCCCTCGCCGGTGTAGATCTCAATTCCGTCAAGACCGCTGCGCTGGGGGGCAGCCTCGTTGGCC
>JBJTQT010000195.1:0-10133 GCA_046075745.1 Cyanobium sp.
CGTCGTTGTTGGCGTCAAAGGTTTTCAAGTAGTGCAGCGCTTCCACTGCAGCGGGCCAGCACTCCGCCAGGAAGGTGATGTCTTCGCCGTTGGGGGCCAGCTTGAAGGTGCGCCACACCTGCAGCACGTAGTCGCTGGCCAGGTCCTTCCAGAGGTTGCAATCCTGATAGGCCGTGTAGTTGGTGGCAGCAAAGGGCCGCTCGTTCGGCGCGCCCAGATCATGGGGGGTGGCGCCGGCCACCTTGCGGGGAGCCTCCACCCGCCCCTTGCCCTGGGTGAAATACCAGCCGATGGGTCTCGGGGTGGCATCTGCGGCCGGGATGGCGCGGGCGAAGCTGCGCAGCACGGCCTTGTCCAGCTCGGGCCAGAGCTGTAGCAGGGCGAAGGAGCCATAGAGCCGCACGTCGAGGCTTTCATACCAGGCGTAGTCGAGGCACTCCAGCACTCCGAAGCGCCCCACCGGATCCTCTGCGGAAGCCGCGGTCCAGAGGGTGCCGCCACTGGCCAGGTCGTAGAGCTCATTGCAGAGGGCCATCCGCAGCGCCTCCGGCAGATCCTTCCGTTCCACCAGCGGCGCCTGCCACGCCTCGATCTGGGACCGCCAGCTCGGCCAGTCCCGCAGGGCCTCAGCGGCCATGGCCGCGGCCTGATCCCCGCCGGCGCCGAAGAAGTCCGTGTAGCGCCGCAGGGCGCTGCAACCGGTGGCAAAGGCCGTGACGGGCAGATCCCAGGCCAGCACCACCGGCAGCTCCAGCGTTTGGCCCGGCGCCAGGGTGCAGCGCACAGCCAATGCGGCGCTGGCAGGATCGTTCTTGCCGCTGCGCCGATCGTTGTCGCTCTCGGGCAGGGAACCATCCCGGCAGAAGGGTTCCCAGATCTCCTGGCCATCCCCCCAGGGGTTCCAGCGGCCGCAGCGGAAGATCTCCACCCCCTGGCCAGGAAAAGCCTCCTCATCCGGCACCGCCAGGCACCATTGGCCATCCCCCTCCCCTGGAGCCCCTTTGGCTGAATGGCTTCCCTCCAGCAGGATGCCCTTCACCCCCGGCTGGCTGATCAGGCGATTGCGCTGTCCCTCGCTCCGGCCGATCGCCGGCACGTAGTTGTGCTCCGGGCTGCCATCGTCCCGGAAGTGCACCTCCGCCGCCGGATCGGTGTTGGTGAACCAGCCGCAGGTGTTGCGCCAGCTCAGCAGCAGCGACACCGTGAGGGCATCGGAGGTGGGGTTGCGCAGCGTCCACACAAACACAGCCACCGGGAAGCTCGTGCGCTGGTAGTCACCCGGAAGGATCGGGCTGAAGGCCTCACAGCTCACCTCCGCCTGGAACACCCCGCTGTAGTGGGTGGCGCTCAGGGGGTAGCGGGCGGCATAGGTGCCGCTCCCTTCCGGCAGCCAGCTCCAGGCCCCCAGGGGAGTTCGTGGGGCCTCTCCCTCCCCGGGCTGGGGACGGCTGTCGTCCCGCTCGGATCTGGTGGCCAGGGCGTGGGTGTGGCTGACCTCTCCCTGGTGCTCATGCAGGGCGAACTGGCAATCGGGCATCACCCCGAACCAGTGCTCGCCCCCATCCAGATGCCAGAGGTTGAACGTCCCATCCGGCGCCCGGCCGATGCAGCCCGCCCCCAGACCGCCCAGGGGCATGCCGTGGTTGGGGCCATCATCCAGGTTGCTCGCGTACCGCACCGTGTAGGGCCGCTCCCATCCCCCTCCGAGGGGGTGGTGCCAGCTGGCGGCCGGCGGCTGCCAGGAGCTGGAGGGTGCAGTCGGCCGTTGGCGAAGAGGGGGCAGGCCGAAGGGCATCACCGGGGGTTGCGCTGGGGGCCAGCATGTCAGATCTGGCGGTGGCCAAACCCTCTCAAGCCAGCCTTGTGGGCCGTATCGGCCAGGAGCACGAGAACGGGGGCGGCCACCAGCAGGGGCCAGTCGGAGGGGGCCAGGGGAAGGAAGGAAAAGACCCCCGCCAGGGCCGGAACGAGAATCAACAGCCCCGCCAGCAGCGGCTCACTCAGCAGCCCCAGCCAGAGCAGGGGATTGGGCACCGGCAGCAGGCGCCAGAAGGGCAGGCTGTCGCTGCGGCAGGCCAGGAGAGCTCCCATCTGCCCCGCCACGATCAGGGCGAAGGCCAGGTTGCACGCCTGCTGCTGCACGGCTTCCGCCCAGGGCCCGGCGGTGCGATCCAGCAGCTGGGGAGCCAGCTGCCGCAACGACTCCAGCCCCACCCCATGGTCGCGCCACACCTTGAGATACCCCCCCATGGAGAGGGCTGCCTCCGTCAGGCCCAGCACCAGATAGGCCCGCACCATCACCGCGCGGCTTAGCAGGGGCTGGCCCCGGGGGCGGGGGGGCAGCCGCATCAGCTGGGGTTCCGGTGGATCGCTTCCCAGGCCCAGGGCGGGCAGGAGGTCGGTGCCCAGATCCACCGCCAGGATCTGCAGCACCGTGAGGGCCGCCGGCAGCCGCACCAGCACCATCGCCAGAAAGGGCGCCACCTCGGGCACGTTCGAGGCCAGCACGTAGGTGATGAACTTGCCGATGTTGGCCACCACCGAGCGGCCATAGCGGATCGCCGCCACGATGGTGGCGAAGTTGTCGTCCAGCAGCACGATGTCTGCGGCTTCCCGGGCCACATCCGTGCCGGAGCGTCCCATCGCCAGGCCCACATCCGCGGCCCGCAGGGCCGGCGCATCGTTCACCCCATCCCCCGTCACCGCCACCACTTCCCCCAGGGCCCGGTAGGCCTGCACCAGGCGCAGCTTCTGCTCCGGACTCACCCGGGCGAACACCAGCCGGTGGCGGTATTTGAGCAGCTGCCGCAGCTGCAGATCCCCGATCGCCGCCAGGGTGCTGCCCTCGATCACCCGCACCGGATCGGCCCCGGGGCTCGTGCCCGATGGGCCCGTGGGATCCAGCAGGCCCAGCTGCTGAGCCAAGGCCTGGGCGGTGAGCCCGTAGTCGCCGGTCACCATGGTCACCTTGATGCCGGCGTCCCGGCACTGCCGGATCGCCTCGGGCACCTCTGGCCGGGGGGGGTCGTAGAGGCCCAGCAGCCCCACCAGGATCTGGTTGCTTTCCAGCGCCTCGCCGCTGCACCCCTCCGCCACCGGCGCGATGGCCAGGGCCAGCACCCGGTAGCCCCGGGCCGCCATCCGGTCGGTGGCACGCCGCACCTGCTCCCGGGAGGCCGCCTGCAGGGGCACGGCTCCAGCCGAGATCAGCCAGCCGTTGCACTGGGCCAGGATCTCCAGGGGTGCCCCTTTGGTGAGCACCAGCCGGCCCGTGGCCGCCAGAGGAGGCAGGTGGTCTTCCCCCGCGCGCCAGTCCACCACCACGCTCATGCGGCGGCGATGGGAATCAAAGGGCACCTCCAGCAGCCGGCCATGGCGCTCGCGCAGGGCTGCCACATCCAGGCCGGCGCTCCCGGCGGCCATCACCAGGGCCGCTTCAGTGGGGTCTCCCAGGGGGATGGCGCCGCCGCTGCGGGCGTTGTTGCACACCCCACCTGCGGCGAGCAGGAAGCTGCGGCGTTCCGCGGTGTCCTCCGGCAGCCAGAGCTCCTGCAGCTCCATGCGGTTGCAGGTGAGCGTGCCGGTCTTGTCGCTGCAGATCACGCTCACCGAGCCCAGGGTCTCCACGGCGGAGAGCCGCCGCACCATGGCCTGCTGCCGCGCCATGCGCTGCACGTTGATCGCCAGGGCCAGGGTGACCGTGGGGAGCAGACCCTCCGGCACATTGGCCACCAGGATGCCCACCGCAAACACCAGGCTCTCCAGGGGACCCATCCCCACCAGCAGCAGGTTCAGCGCGAAGGCCAGCAGGCCCATGCTCACCGCCACCAGGGTGATGGTGTGCACGATCTTCCCCACCTGTTGCTCCAGGGTGCTGATCCCTCGGCGGGTGGAGGCGGTGAGGTGGGCCACATGGCCGAATTCCGTCTCCGACCCCGTGGCGTACACCATGGCCACCCCCCTGCCCCCCGCCACGGTGGTGCCGGCCAGCAGCAGATTGCTGCATTCCACCGCCGGCAGTGGTGTCTGGCCCGTGCGCAGGGCCATAGGCTCAGGCTGACGGGGTACCGGCTGGGATTCGCCCGTGAGCACCGAGAGATCGGCCAGCAGGGCGGTGCTCTCCAGCAGGCGGCAATCCGCGGGCACCCGCTCCCCTTCCTCCAGCACCACCCGATCCCCCGGCACCAGCTCCTCCACCGCCACCAGCCGCCGCTCTCCATCCCGCCACACCTGCGCGTCCTGGGGCAGGGAGCCAGCGAGGGCGGCCAGGGTGCGCTCCGCCTGGAACTCCTGCCAGAAGGAGAAGCCCCCATTGATCAGCACCACCCCCCAGATGGCCCAGCCCAGCTGGGGAGTTCCCGCGGCAAAGGCCAGGGCACCGGCCACCCAGAGCAGCATCGCCATGAAATGGCCCATCTGATCCAGCAGGCGCAGCAGCAGCGGCCTGCGTTTGAGATGGGGCAGCCGGTTAGCGCCGAAACGCGCCAGTCGCCTGGCCGCTTCCGCTTCTGTGAGGCCCTTGGCGCTGGATTGGAGGCTCTTCTCCACCTCCTCCCGCGGTAGGGCCCAGATGGGACGGGATGGCGAGAGCAGCACCGCCCCTGGGCGCGTGGGATTTCTTCAGGATGGCGTCGCCAGGCACTGAGCCACCACTTCCCTTGTGTTCGCTGACAAGGGCGCCTCAGCCAGCCCCTGAAGCGCTGCACCCATCTGCTCCTGCCGGGGGGCACTGAAGCTGCGCCAGCGGCTGAAGATCTTCACCAGCCGGGAGGCGGTGATGGGGTTGCGCTGATCCAGCTGCACGATCTGATCCGCCAGGAAGCGATAGCCCGAGCCATCGGCCGCGTGGAACACGGGGGCATTGCCCGCCAGCCCCCCGAGTACGGCCCGGATGGCATTGGGTGCCATTGGATCGAAACGGGGATGGCGTAGCAGGGCTCTCACCCGCTCCAACCCATCCGGGAAGGGGGCGCCGGCTTCCAGGGCAAACCAGGAATCCAAGATCACCGGCCGGTGCTGCCAGCGCTGATAAAAGGCATCCACTGCCGCCTGCCGTTCAGGAAGGGGATGCACCTGCAGGGCCCGCAGCCCCGCCCGGGCCAGGGTCATGGAGGATCCCGCCACCGCGGCCCGTGCCGCGGCGATGCAACCCGGATCTCCGGCAGCCACCCGCCAGCTCCAGATCAGCCCGGTGAGCTGCCGGGCGCCCGCGCCTGCCGGCCAGGGCTGGCTCCAGGCCGGCAGGCATTCCTCCAGCACCCGGCTGAGGGGATCGGCCAGGGCCTGGCCGAAGCGTTGCTCAAGGGCTCGCAGGGCGAAGAAGAGGGCGGGAGGGTCGGGTTCGCAGATCTCCTCCTCCAGCTCCGGCAGGCCTGGCAGGGAGAGCAGCAGGGCCCGGCTGGCTTCAGAGAGGGAAGGATCCGTCAGGATCCGCCTGAACGCATCGATCAGCTCCTCCTCCAGCCCCTGATCGGCCTGGCCCTGGGCCCGCCGCACCACGGCCCGGCGCAGGAGGGTCTGGCCCGCGTCCCAGCGGGCGAAGCCATCGCTGTCGCAGGCCAGCAGGTGCACCATCTCCCGGGTGGAGCGGCCCAGCTTCACCTTCACCGGCGCCGAGAAGTGCCGCAGCACCGAGAGGGCTGGCGGCGTCTGGTGTTGGGGAAGCCCCTCCAGCACCAGCCGCTGCTCCGCCCGGTCGATCACCACCAGCCCGGTTGCAGCTCCCCAGTGCCCCGGCACGCGGGGCTGAGCCCCGTTCCCATGGGCGTTACCGCCCAGATGCAACGGCAGCGGATGACCCGCCTGATCCACCAGCCCGAGGGCCAGGGGGATCACCAGGGGCACCTTCTGCGGTTGGCCCGGGGTGGGGGGGGTGGATTGGCGAATCAGGAGCTCCAGGGTGCCGCTCTGCTGCTGCCAGCGCCGACGGATGGTGAGGGTAGGGGTTCCTGCCTGGCGATACCAATGGCGGAACTGCCCGAAATCAAAGGGAGGATCGATGCCCTCAGCCTCCCAGCACTGGAGGGCCGCATCCTGCAGGGCTTGAACGAAGTCTTCGCAGGTGGCGGCAGTGCCGTCGTGGCGCTCCACGTAGAAGCCGATGCCACGCATGAACACCTCCTCTCCGAGCAGGCTGTGCAGGGCGCGGATCAGTTCCGCGCCCTTTTCTTAGATCGTTGTGGTGTAAAAATTGTCGATTGCTTCATAGTAATCCGGTTGTACTGGATGGGCGGTAGGTCCGCCATCTTCCCGAAACTGGGTGTTGCGCAGCATGGCGGCCGTTTCGATCCGCACATGCGTTTGGCCGTGCAGATCGGCGCTGAAACACTGATCGCGAAACACTGTGAGCCCCTCCTTCAATGAGAGCTGAAACCAGTCGCGACAGGTGATGCGATTTCCGGTCCAGTTATGAAAATATTCATGGGCGACCACGCCCTCAATCCTCTCTAGTTCCGCATCTGTTGCCGTTTTGCTATCGGCGAGAACGAGCTTGGAATTAAATAGATTTAGGCTTTTATTTTCCATGGCGCCCATGTTGAAATGGCGCACGGCAACGATGTTGTATTCCTCAAGATCGTATTCCAATCCATAGATCTTCTCCTCCCATTCCATGGCGCGTTTCAGGCTGCGCAGGGCATGGGCGGTGTAGGGCTCATCTCCCTCCTCCACGTGAAGCCGGAGGCGCACCGCTCGGCCTGAGGCCGTGGTGAAACTGTCGTTCACCTCCTTCAGCCGACCCGCCACCAGGGCGAACAGGTAGGAGGGTTTGGGAAAGGGATCGTCCCAGATGGCGTAGTGGCGCCCCTCGCTCCCCGTCGATTGCGGAAGGAGCCCCTGCTCCAGGCAGTTGCCATTAGAGAGCAACACCGGCGCCTCGGCCTGATCGGCCTCGATGCGCACCCGGAAGCGGCTGAGCACGTCGGGGCGGTCGGGATGGAAGGTGATGCGCCGGAAGCCCTCCGCCTCGCATTGGCTGGTGAAGAGCCCATCGCTTACATACAGCCCTTCCAGGCTGGTGTTGGCGTGGGGATGAATCCGCACCCTGGTGGTGAGGAGAAAGGGCTCCTGGGGTGGGGCCTGGAGGGTAAGGCCACTCTTGTGGAGGGCATAGGCCTGGGCCGGCACCCTTTTCCCATCCACCAGCAGCTCCAACAGATCCAGCTCCACACCCTTCAGGGGCAGGGACGACCGCTCTTCAGGGGTGGCCAGGGGATTGGGTGCCAGATCAAGGGCGCTCTCCACCTCCGCGTGGTCGCTGAAGAGCCGAAACGTAAGGGTGGTGCGGGGCACCAGATAGGGGGCCGGACGGTAGTCCGCCCGTCGCACAGCGGGCATCGCAGGGCCTGAAGAAAAAGCCAGGACGGTTAGGAAGATCCGCCCTGGCCTTGAGTATCGCCCACATCAGGTGTTGGCTTATTTGGGAGCCGCCTTGCCGGCGGATTGCATGGCCTGCTTCACCTGGGCCACCAGGGGATCCACCTCCTTCTTCCAGTCGGGCGGAAGGGTCTTGCCACAGAACCGATCCACCCGGATCACGGTCTCCGCCACGCTGGCATTGATCATCTGTTCACGGGTGAGGGGGGCCGGGGCACCGGCCACCCTGGAGCCATGCTTGCTGGAGAGCACGGAGGTGAGCATGGCCAGGTTGGTTTCCATGGCGGGCTTGAAGGGCACCTTGGCCTGGGAGAGACCACACATGTTGATGGCGGCCATTGTCATGTAGGTGTTGAACTCCTCATTGGTGGCCGGTTTTTGATTGGCAGGGGCAGGCTGCTGTGGTTGGGCCAGCACCCGGCCGCTCAGGCCAAGGGATGCACCCGCAAGAGCCAGGGCCAGGGCCAGGGCAGATCGCTTGGCGAGCATGGGAGAGAGCGTTGTGTTGCTCCATGCTGAGCCATCGCCCACCCGTGGCCAGACCCCTCAGGACGGCTCATGAAGGGGCGCACCCGCTCCCTCAACACGCTCCTCATGGTGGATCTCCGAGAGTTCCAGATCCCCGTTTCGCCAGGAATAGATGGAGCGGGCGCGGTAGCGATCCTGATCCACCAGCCGGATGTGCTCCAGGATGTCCCATTCCTGATAGTGGGATTCAAAGATCACCTCATGCTCATCCACCTGGCGGATCTGGCTTTTGGTGGGGGAGCCGCAGAGATAGCCCCGGCTGCGCCGGAGCTGGTGGCCACAGAGATAAGCCTCCATGGTGCCGTTGCGCACGTAGCGGGGTTTGCGATCGAAGAAGTCGTATTCTTCTTCCGGCCACCAGGTGAAGCGATAGGCGGCCTCCCCTTCGATGGGCTCGCTGAAGGTCTCCACCCGCAGCAGCATGTCCACCCGCAGCACATCGCCATCGGCGAAGAAGTAGATGCGCCTCGAGCGCCAGAGCCCCAGATTGCGGGAAAACCAGCGCCGCAGGCTGCTGTCCAGCTGGATCCGGCTGCGGGGTGCGGTGGGGCCGGGCACCACGGGCGACACCCTCGCCGAGGCCAGCATCTGCGCCAGCTGGCTGCCGTTGTCGGCCCCCGTCGGCTCGATGGACGTGGTCATGGCGCGAAGGACGCCGGCTGGGGACCTCTCTTTCATAGCAAGCAGACTTGGGCCTGTGCTGAAAACTCCATAAGGTGTGGGGAGTGAACCGAAAGGGGGCTCTGGTGTGAGCGGGGGCGAGGAGGCGCCAGCGAACGGGTCTCCCGAGGGGGGAGATGTCGGGTCTTCCCCGGGTCGTCAGAGCCTCAGGCTGTTGCTGCTGGCCAACCCCCACCATCTCGCCACCCCGAACCTCCGCAATCTGGTGACCCTGCTGCGGGGGGAGGAGACGGGCTTTGATGTGAGCCTGGAGGTGGTGGATCCGGCCAGGCACCCTGAGCTGCTGGAGCTCCATCGGCTGGTGGCCACCCCAGCCCTGGTGAAGCTGGCCCCGCTCCCCAAGCAGGTGTTTGCCGGAAGCACCCTGCCGGCCCAGGTGCGCAGCTGGCTTCCCCGCTGGCAGCAGATGGAGGTGGTGAGCAGCCTCGGCATGAGCCTCCGGCCCGCGGAGATGGATGGCAGCCGCACCCAGCGGGAGGTGCAGCTGGAGGATCAGCTCCTGGTGCTCCGCCAGGAGAATGAAACCCTGATCGAGCGTCTGGGGGTGCAGGAGCGGCTGCTGCGGATGGTGGCCCACGAACTGCGCACTCCGCTCACCGCAGCGAAGCTGGCTCTCCAGAGCCACGGCCTGGGGCAAATCGATGAAATCCGCTTCCAGGATGTGCTGCACCGGCGTCTGGATGACATCGAAGCCCTCTCCAGGGATCTGCTGGAGGTGGGCACCACCCGCTGGGAAGCCTTGTTCAACCCCCAGCGCCTGGCCCTCGGCCAGGTGGTGGCCGATGCCATCCTCGAGCTGGAGAAACTCTGGGTTGGCAGGAATCTGGAGCTCGTCACCGACATTCCCGCCGATCTTCCCGATCTTTATGCCGACCAGCGCCGCATGCGGCAGGTGTTGCTCAATCTTCTGGAGAATGCCTTCAAATTCACCCCCGATGGCGGGCGGGTGAGCCTCACTCTCCTGCACCGCACCAGCCAATGGGTGCAGGTGAGCATCTGCGACAGCGGTCCTGGGATTCCGCGGGAGGAACAGGAGCGCATCTTTCAGGATCGGGTGCGGCTGCCCCAGACCTCCGGCAACACTTCGGGTTATGGGGTGGGCCTGTCCGTCTGCCGTCGGATTGCGGAAGTGCATGGCGGACGGATCTGGGTGGTGTCCGAGCCTGGTGAGGGAGCCTGTTTCCACCTCACCGTGCCGGTCTGGAGTGGACAGAGCAGCCCCGTGGAGCGCCCTGGTCCCCGGAGAGTCGCTTGACGAAGGGTCCGCCCAGCCCCTAGCTTCCCTTCATCAGCGATCGATCCTTCAAAACCATCCTGTCTGAAGATGTTCCACTCTGGAAGGTGTTCATGGCAGGGAAGGGCGTTGAGGGGCTGAGCAGTTACGGCTGTCAGCGGTTTCGATACACCCTCCCATTGGGTGGTTTGCTGAGGCCTCGCCCCCATCGTCTAGAGGCCTAGGACACCTCCCTTTCACGGAGGCGACAGGGGTTCGAATCCCCTTGGGGGTATGTGTTTGAACTCAGGCTCCAGCCTTCGATTGTCTCTGTTGG